>JARKQO010000573.1 GCA_029974855.1 Eubacteriales bacterium | reverse complement strand
GAATTGCTGCCCGGCACGGTACAGCGCCAAGCCTTCCAGGCGGAACATCCCCCGCTGACATTGCGCGTAAAAGCCCGCCGCTGCGAAGCTTGGCAGGTGGAGCAGCATTCGGCGGGAGAGCTTCCCCTATCCCCCGTACAGGGCACAGGGGCGGAGGAAACGCTGGAGCTGCTGCCCTACGGCGGCTGCAAGCTGCGCGTTGCCGAGATGCCGGGGTTGGAAAGAGAGGACGCCGATGCGGACGTATGATTGGGAAGGCACAGCGTTTTACCAGGACATCGCGGAGCGGGTCCGGCGTCTTTGGCGGCACGTGAACACCCAAGGCGTCCGCTGGGAGGAAAGCGCGGGGGCGTGGGCCCAACCCGCATGCCCGGGAAAGTGCTCTTTGGTCCACTTCCTGCAAAACCGCGGCCTGTGCTGGGACGTTACCGACCGTGGCATAGGCATAGCGCCCATGCGCTTTGATCTTCGCTCCTACCTTGCGCTGGGGGCCATGGTTCACGCGCCGGCGGGCACGGTGGATTTGCGCGGCCTGCTGGATGCGGGCAAGGCCGGCACCCATACCTATCCCGGCCGGGTGGAGACCCTCTATTCCTTTGGCGGAAACCGTGTTTCCATTTCCCTGACATTGCCCTACGACGGGGAAGCGGCCCACATGGAGGTGGTGTCCTCGTTGGCGTGGCCGGACGCAAAAATCGAGCCCTATCTGCTCTGCTACGTCACAGAGGCGGAAGAGGCGGACGGCGCGTGGCGCTTAGCGCTGAGGCACTTTCCCATCGCGGATGAAACGGTATCCCGCAACAATTCCGTAACCGCGGACCCGCCCCGGGAGGACAACGGAATCGCCAATGTGTTGTGGGTCTCGCGGCCGGAAGGCCCGCTGCCCGGGCCGGAAAAGCAAAGCGCTCCTTGGCCTGACATACTGCTGTGCGACCGGGTGTTGGATGGGGATGGGCTTTGCCGTCTTTCTCTGGGGAAATACCCGCCGGGGTGGCAGGTGTTCCTGCTGGCCCAGCGCCAAAAGCAGGACAAAGCGCCCCTGTCTCCCTCTCCCTCCGGCCCGGCCTATTGGGACCGGGTGGGCCAGCGCTTGTCCTTTCACTGCGCCCTGCCGGAGCTGAACAGGCAGTTTGCCTACAGCGTGCACAACAGCCTGTTTTCCCGCACCCACGGGGAAAATGGGGAGACCATGTTCATCCATGGCCGGCCGGACAGGGGGTACGGCGACTGCGGCAAAATTCATCAAAGCTATCAGATGTACTACCCGGCCCTGCTGGCGGGGGAATACGAAAGCGTCCGGTCCGAGCTGCGGGCCTTTGCCACGTTGATGGACCCCGATGGAGGCGTATCCTTCCAGCTTCGGGTGGGAGGGGGGCGGCACCATTACGACGGCCTGTACTCCAATGCCCATTACATCATGGGGGTGTACCGGTATCTCAGCATGTCAAAGGACATGGGATTTCTGCGGGAAACGGTAACCAACCCGCGCGA
>JARKQO010000206.1 GCA_029974855.1 Eubacteriales bacterium | reverse complement strand
ACCCCGAAGGCCTGGGCCACATAGTCCTCGCTTCCCACAAAGCCGATGGCGATCAGCAGCAGCTCGCAGGGGAGCTCCCCCTCGCTGCCCGGCACGGGAACCATGCTCCTGCGGCCGTTTTCCAGCTTCGGCTCCCGCCGTACCGTTTGGACGGCTCTCAGGTTCCCCTTGCCGTCCCCCAGCAGCTGGGCGATGGTGGTTTGGAAGCTTCGCGGGTCCTTGCCAAAAAGGGCGATGGTTTCCTCCTGCCCGTAATCGGTCTTGCAAACCAGAGGCCACTCAGGCCACGGATTGCTCTCGGCCCGCTGGTCCGGCGGCTGGGGCAGAGCCTCCAGCTGCAACACGGTCTTGCATCCCTGCCGGATGCTGGTGCCCACACAGTCGTTGCCCGTATCGCCGCCCCCCAGGACGATCACGTTTTTGCCCCGGGCGGTGACGGCCTCCCGGGCCTTCCTCCCGGAGGCGGGCGGGCCGGATGCCAGCAGGCCCTTGGTAGCCGCTGTCAGGAAGTCCACCGCGAAGTGGATGCCCTGAAGCTCCCTGCCAACAACGTTCAAATCCCTGGGCTTCTTGGCCCCGCCGCACAGCAGCACCGCGTCAAAGGCCTCCATCAGCTCCCGGCCCTGTTTGTCCTTGCCGATATCCGTACCGGTCACAAACACGATCCCCTCGGCCTTCATCAGCTGGGTCCTGCGGTCCACGATCTTTTTTTCCAGCTTCATGTTGGGGATGCCGTACATCAGCAGGCCCCCGGGCCGGTCCTCCCGCTCAAACACCGTCACCCGGTGGCCCCGGCGGTTCAGCTGCTCCGCCGCCGCCAGCCCCGCCGGGCCGGAGCCCACAACCGCCACGGTTTTCTCCGTGCGGACCTTGGGGGGGCGGGGCGTGATCCAACCCATGGCAAAGGCGTCCTCGATAATGCCCAGCTCGTTGTCCCGGATGGTCACCGCGTCGCCGTTTACGGCGCAGGTGCAGGCGGCCTCGCAGGGCGCGGGGCACACCCGCCCGGTGAACTCGGGAAAATTGTTGGTTTTCAGCAGCCTTTGGGCGGCGTGCTGGAAATTGCCTGTGTATACCAGATCGTTCCATTCCGGGATCAGGTTCAGGATCGGGCATCCGGACGCCATGCCGTTGAGGATCGCGCCGGATTGGCAGAAGGGCACGCCGCAGGCCATGCACCGGGCGCCCTGGGTTTGGCGCTCCGCCCGCTCCAGCAGGGGATGGAACTCATCCCAGTGCTTGATGCGCTCCAGGGGCTCCTGGCCGGGGTTGTTTTTGCGCTCATAG
>JARKQO010000194.1 GCA_029974855.1 Eubacteriales bacterium | reverse complement strand
GCTCCAGCGGACATCTTGCTCCGGGGCCACCACGCAGTCGTTTTGGGGCCGCTCCTGAGCGTGCTTTTGCAGCAATCCATGCAAGGTATAGGGGGTCAAGGTCGTGGTGGGGGTAAAGGCCATGAAAATTCCTCCTTCATTACATGGTTGCCATATGATGGTTGCCATGAAAATGCCTCCGTCTTCACCTGCGAAGACGGAGGCATCAGCATCCGCGGTACCACTTCGGTTGGAGCCCGGGGGCTCCCACTCAAAAGCTGTGACGGGCACACCCGTTGGGCACTACTGCCATTTCGCGCCCACCACTCGGGGGAGAGGGGCTTTCCCGCGCCTTGGTGTCTCGCACCGACCGACACTTCTCTGGAAGGCAGGGGGAACGCCGGGCCCCGTCATCATGTTTGTCCGTTATTGTATCCAAGGGATGGGGGTTTGTCAAGGGGGAAAATGAGGGGGGAAGGGGGAGTGGGGGTTCTGGAATGCGCCGGAGAAGGAATAGCCCACAGACGCCGCGAAACATACTATAAGGAGGGATGCTGATGCCCACACTGTCCATGTTCTTTGGCATTATTATCCGCATGTATTGGAGCGATACCGACAGGCACAAAGCCGCCCATTTTCATGCTTTCTATGGGGACGATGAAGCCGTTTTCGCCTTGGATGGTGAAGTGTTAGCAGGGCGCTTCCCTAAAAAGCAAGCCGTCTTGGTGAAAGCCTGGGCCTTGCTGCATGAGGACGATCTGGCCGCCAACTGGAAGCTATGCCAGAACGGCGAAGAAACTTTCCGTATTGACCCGCTGCGCTAAGGAGGGAGCGTCATGCAAGAGTATATCACCGGTCCGGAGGCTTTAGGCCCCCGCGTAGTGGCAGTGAAGCCCTGCGATGACCACCAACTGCTTCTGACCTTTTCAAATGGGGAGAAGCGCCGCTTTGACGCCCGTGTGCTGCTGGCCCTTCCCGCCTATCGCAAACTGCAAAACAAGGCCTTTTTTGAGACTGTCCGCGTTGCTTTTGGCACAGTGCAATGGCCCTGTGATATCGACTGCTGCCCCGATAGCCTGTATGAAAAAAGCGTGCCGGTGCAATAAGGATGCTAACAAACGGTAAGGTGTCAGGCTCCCAGCGCAATGCTGGGGGCTTTTTACTCTCAGAGGGAGGCATGGGGAACGGCTGCCCCGGCCTCCCTTCTCCCCTTTCCCCTACGAAACCCCCGCCCCGGGCCCCCTGCCCTCCACGGAGGCCCGGAATTTTCGCCCTTTGCTCCCTCTCTTTACCACTTTCCCAGGCCATGGTATAATAGGGTAGCACACAAGAGAGAAAATGCGTTTCTGCGATGGATGAAGCCTTGATTCGCAAAGGATTTACACCGGCGGCCGGGGCAGCCGGCCCCGCCGCATCAAAGGAGGAAGCGTCCTTGTATCGCTATTCAAGCCAAAACCGGTTTAACTATGCCATGAAATCCAACCGCGGCCGCTGGGTTCTGGTGATTTTGGGGCTGCTGCTGGCGGGGTTTCTGCTGTTCAAGCTGATGGCGGGCGGCGGCATTGACCTGGGGAATTTTGAGGCCCAGCGCAACGCCAAGCTCCGCAGCGAGATGCAGCACGCCCTGAGCCAGACCAACTCCCTGAGCAGCCTGGGGGCCACCAACACCAGCGGGGTACTGGGGCGGGTGCGCCAGTATATCCACGGCATCGAGGTCCTCAACGACCTGAACGTGGGCATGTACGGGGAGGTGGGCCGGCTGTACAGCCAGTCCGCCTTTGAGAAAATTTATGCCGTCATCGACGTGTTTGACGCCAAGCTGGTAAGCGGCCAGAAGGTGAACGATTCCATGGCGGAGCTGCGCCAGGCGGTGGAGGAGCTGGCGGCCCTCACCAACGCGGTGCTTGGGCACTAGCCCCAAAGCGGGATTCCAAAGGGCCTCCCGGACCTTCGGTCGTCGCAGCCTTCACT
>JARKQO010000165.1 GCA_029974855.1 Eubacteriales bacterium | reverse complement strand
CGAAGATCCAAAACTTGCTGACCACGTAGTTGAACACGATCACAAAGATCTGCCCCGCCGCCTTGCTGACGAGCTTGCTGAAGCCCAGGGTCATCAGCAGGTTGAACAGGCCGATTTCAAACAGCACCAAGCTCACCAACCGGCTGGCCATGAACTGGAGCAGTTCCTTGAAAATGCCCGCCGGGGTACTGCCCTGTACCTGGAACACCATGCGGCGGTTGATCCAAAAGGCGAACAGCACCGCGATGGTCCAGGACAGCACCTGGCCGATGTTGGACTCAAGCCGGGTAGTGCCCTCCACGGTTTGGTCGGTGGACACGGCGATGGAAAACAGGGCCCAAACCCCCATGCTCAGCAGCGTGGTGAGGCCTCCCGCGATCAAATAGCGGAGAAGCTCGTATTCCTTGGGATGGGCGTCCAGAAAGGCCTTGATCTTCCGAAGCATGGGAAAAATCCTCCTCAGGCGTCGCCGTGGTCGCCCCGGGCGTAGTCACAGCTTAAGATATCGCAGGCGGGTAAAGCCAAGGTCTTTCCCTTCTGCCCAAAGCGGAGGGTTGCCTGGTCCGCCTCCAGGGCCAGCACGGTGAAGGTTTTCTGCACCAAAGCCCCATTGAGCATCAGCACGCCCCGGATGGGGCGTTCATGCTCCAGGGAATACCGCAAAAACCGCTCCATGGCTCCTCCTTCAGGGGACTGACCCGCTTTGGGGCACCGCGAAAATCCGCTCCGCGCCGCTGTCGCTTTCATACACCAGGGGAAACAGCGCCTCCAGGGCCTCCTCGTTCACCGCCAGGGCCCAGTCGCTCCGCTCGTAGGGCGACACGTAGATGTATTGTACACCGTATTTCTCCAAAAAGGCAAGCTGGCTTCCCGGGTCCTGGTAAAAGGCGGCGATTTCCGCCCGGCGCTGCCGGGTGTTAAAACCGTGGTAGTACAGGTACAGATCGCTGGAGCACAAAATGGTGCGCCCGGCCAGAGAGCTGACGGGGTTCAGGTGCTGGTTCCCGGTCACAAAGACGGCGTGCTCCGGGGTTTCCGCCTTCACGAACTGAGCCGTGGCAATGGCCTCCCGGCTGTAGGCCTCGTAATCGCTGACCCATTCCCGGGCCAAGGTGAGGGCGGCGGAGAGGAAGCAGGTTACCAGAAACAGGGCGGCAATGGCCCTGCGGCCCGCTACCCCCCGGAGCTTCCCGTACAGCTCCAAAGCATAGTCCGCCGCCATGGGCAGGCACAGTAAAAACCACACGTAAAAAAGCTTGTTGTTGTCATACTCGTTGGGCTGAAAGAGGATGAACTCCGCCACGGCATAGATGGTAAAGGCCCCGGCGGCCAGCAGCCGGTGCCGGAAGATTTCCCCGTTGCGCTCCTGGGCGGCGGCCTCCAGCTCTTGGCCCTTGGCCTTACGGCGGCATAGGGCCAGGAGAATCAGCAAATAGGGCAGGCCCACGTTTTTTACATAGAACCAAAGGTAGGGGTCCACCAGGCCCAGTCCCCCCCGGTTGTTGCACCAGTTGAACTGGAAGCGCAGAAAATGGTCGCTGTCCGTGGCCTGGACAAAGGTGAAGCCGATGAGCTGCGGCAAGGCCAACGCCGCCGCCACTCCCCCGTACAGCAGCCAGGGGCCAAAGGCCTTCAGGCGGGAGCCCTTGGGCGCGGCCCAAAGGCTGTAGCCGCAGAAGCCTATGCTGGCAAGGCCCAAAGCCAGAAAGCTGTGGGTGTGCAAAAGCGGCATGCCCCCGGCCATGACCCCCAGCAGCACCAATGCCCGGACATCGTGCTTCTCCCGCCGGGCCAGAGGGGGCACCAGCAGGTTGAGGCATGGCATCAGCATGCTCCAGCCGCCCAGAATGCCCCGCTGGGGGATCAGCATGTCGCAGATGATGTTCACCCAGCGCAGGTTGTAGGGATCGGGCTGGTTGGTGGGGGTTTTGTAATAGCCGGTAAGCACTTCCTCCAGGTTGGACAGGGCGCTGGTGACCACGCCGTCTTCCACTTTGCCGCTGAGGGTATGGAAAAACCCCAGCCCGCCGTTGCAAAACAGCAGCAGCACCGCCAGGGGAAGGGCCCCCCGGCGGCGGCAGAGCTGGGCGCACAAAAGGGTATAACCGGAAAACACCAGGGCCATCAAAAAGGTCCCGGTGAAGGCCATGGCAGCGGGCAGGCCCATGCCCATCATCAAAAAGCTGGTGGCAAAGGTGTCGGACAGGTAGGGGTAGGCCATGGTGGCCCCCAGCATCAGGCTGTTGGGAAGGGGGAAGGGGGCGTTGACGGCTCCGGTGGCCACCGCCAGGTGCAAGGATAAATCCCCGTAGGTGCTCTGGCCCACATGATAGGTGCCGTCGGCGGCGGGGCGGAGGCTGTGGGTGTATTGCAGATAGGCGGAAAGCAGCGTCAGGGGTAGTACCAGCACCACCAAGGTCAGCAGCAGGCGCTTTTCCTCCTGGTCAAAGGGCAGGGGAGAACGCCTGTCCCGCAGGAAGAAGGACCCAAGGGCCAGCAAGGCCATGACCCCGGCGGCCAGCCAATGGGCGGTGAGGGTAAAGGAGAATCCGTGGGCCAGCAGCGCAGGCAGCCACATCATCCCCAGGACCCCCAAGGACAGGCCGATGTACCCCCGCGGCAAAGGCCTCAGCCTGGGCAACAAAAAACGGGCCATGGCAAGGCCGCAGGCCAGGAAAAAGGCAAGATAGAAAATGGAAAGCAACGTCAGCCTCCTATACGCTGAGCATCTGCCGGAAGAACTGCACGGCGGTCTGCAAAGCGCCTTCCGTGAGGGCGCATTCCCCCCGCAGGGCCTCCTGGCCGTTCAGCAAAAAGGGGGAGAACCGGTACACATTGCCCCGCAGGCCGGTGTAGAAGCGCCCGTCCGTCACATAGGGGGAGAGGCAGGGGGCGATCACCACCCGGTCAAAGAGGATTTCCACGGCGGTTTCCAGGGCGTCCCAGGCCTCGCCGCCGGTGCCGCTGCGGGCGCTGTGCTCCAGCTCCACCTCCATAGTCATGCGCAGGTTTTCGTTTGCCATGCGCCGCTGGAGCAGGTCCTTCCAATAATCCAAATTCTGGCCGGGGATGGTGGTCTGCCGGAAGGCCAGGGAGGCGGAGGCGGGCATGGTCTCCCCCCCGGGGCCCCGGAGGGCTCCGGCGGAGGAAATCCCGGTGAGGGTGCGCTGGGACAGGAAGAACTGGTTCATGATGGCCCGCTTGCGCCACAGCAGGGCCAGCAAAGGAAAGGTAAGCCGGGGCCTCATCACCAGCAGGCGCTGGAGCAGCGGGGCCCGCTTGCCAAGGGCCTGGAGCATGGCCTCGCTGCTTTTGCAAAGGCCGGGAAGGCGCTGCCCGCGGCTGAGCCGGGCCCCGGCCCGCAGCAGCAAGGCCAGGGGGTTTTGCTCCCGGGCCCTGCCCTTGAGATGGGCGCTGTCCGCCGTGACCCGGCCCTGGAGCAGGCCCTTTTCGGAAATGCCGATCAAGGCCAAAGGCGCGTTCTTGGGCAAATAGGTGCAAAAGGCGGATTGGGTCACATAGCCGCCGAAGTCCAGCACAAAGCAGGGGGAGATCTTCCGGGCCTTCAAATGGGCGGCGATGCTTTTAGCCCCCTCACCTCCGGAGAGCCCGTCCATGGACAGGGCCACCAGCAGGTCCCCGCCGGGGCGGTAGCCCTCAAAGAGCAGGGTTTCCAAGGCCTCCAGCAGCATGACCACATGGGCCCGCTGGAGGGAGGCGGTGCGGGGCTGGAGCGGCTCCCCCTGGGAGGGGGGGAAACTTTCCGGGCCATGGCCCGGGGGCGGGCCGTCCAAATGGGACACGAACACCAAGGGGTCCGTGATGGCGGCCCCGGGCATCTCCAGCAGCAGGGCCTCCCGGGCAAAGACGGTCTGCTCCATTTTGGCAAACACCAAAGGATAGCTTTCCCGCAGCACGCTGTGGACATCCTGGGCCCCTTGGGGGGTGTAGGCCGTGTAGGCGTCCAGCTTGCGCAGCACGTCAAAAGCGCGGCCGTAGTTCAGGGGAGCGAGAAATTGGCTCATACAGGGCAGCCTCCGCAAAAGTTCTCTTTCTTAGGTTCACTTCGCCGCCTTGGCGGGGTTTTCCTTCCGGGGACGGGCCGGGCCTTTGACAGACCCGCCCCCAGGGAGTATGATACGGGAACGGGAGCGCCAAGGGGTTGGCGCGGCTCCGACACGAAGGAGAAGGGACGGGATGGGTGGTGAAGGAGCTGCTCTTTTCCATCAACACGGTATTTCCGCCGCTGTTGATCATGGGGGTGGGGCTGGGAGCCCGGCGGCTGGGCTGGCTGAACAGGGAAGGGGCCCGGCAGATCAACGTGTGCGTATACCGGCTCTTTATCCCGCTGCTGCTTTGCCTTCACATTCTGGATACGGACCGGGAGGCGGCGGTGGAAATGGGGGTCCTGCTGTTTGGCCTGGCGGGTCTGCTGGCCCTGTTTGGGCTGCTGTTTGCCCTGGTGCCCCGGCTTGGGCTGCGGCAGGAGAGCTGGGGGGCGCTGATCCAGGGCGTGGGGCACGGCAACTACGCCATCTTTGGCATTCCCCTGGTGCTGAGCATGTATCCCCGGGCGGACATCAGCATAGCGGCTTTGATGGCGGTGGTGGCGGTAACGGTGCATAACGTCATGTCCACCGTGGCGCTGCTGCGCTTTGGGGGCAAAAGGGTCCGCTTTGGGGCCATCCTGAAGGGCGTGGCGTTGAACCCGCTGATTTTGGGCACCACCCTGGGCCTGCTGCTGTGGAGGCTGGGGGTGACCTTGCCCCCCTTGCTGGAGACCCCTTTGCGCCAGCTGGCGGGGATCGCCACCCCCCTGGCGCTGTTCGCCCTGGGGGCTTCCCTGGACTTTGGCCGGGTGCAGGCGGACCGCCGCCTGCTGACGGCGGCAACCTTGGCCCGCCTGGTGCTGGCGCCCCTGCTCTTCCTGGGGGCCGCCATAGCCCTGGGCTTTCGGGACGTGGCCCTGGCTACGCTGGTGGCGCTGTTTGCCTCGCCCACAGCCGTAAGCAGCCATACCATCGTGCAGGAGCTGGGAGGGGACAAGGACCTGGCGGCGGCCATGGTGGCTTCCACCACGGCCTTTTCCTTGGTGACGGTTTTTTTCTGGGTGCTGGTCCTCAGCAGCCTGGGATTTCTGGGACCAGGCTGAGGGCAAAAGCGTCAGGAGGCCTTCCCCGGGCTGTCCGCCGGAGGGGAGGCCTCCTTTGGATTTTCCACCCGCCGCCTGCTTTCGTAGAGCAGGTACAGGCACAGCCCCAGCAGCGTGAGAGCCCCTCCGGCCAGCACCCAGGGGCCGGGGATTTCGTGGAAGAACAGCGCCGCAAACACCATGGCCCCCACGGGCTCCGCCAATAGGGCAAAGCTGATAAGCCCGGCGGATACCTGGGACAGGGCCCGGGAGAGCAGCGCGTGGCCCAGCAGGGTGCTGCCCAGCACCAGCCCCGCCATGTAGGGCAAGGCGGCCAAGGGCATCACAAAGGGACCCATGAAAGGCAGGCAGCAGGCGATGAGGAGCGCGGTGGTCAAGTACAAAAGAGGGGTGTAGACCTGGGCGGGCAAGGAGCCCCGCAGGTGCCGGGCGGTAAGCCAGTGGGCCGCCATGAACACCGCCACCAGCAGCGCCAGCAGGTTGCTGCCCAGGCTTTGGCCCGGGGCGGCCTGGGAGCCCCCGCCCTCCAGAGAGCCGGACAGGGCGATGAGCGAAGCCCCCAATAGCGCCAGCCCTGCCCCGGGCAAGGCCCGGGCCGGGATGGTCTCCCGGAACAGCAGGTAGCTCAGCAGCGCCACAAACAGGGGCTGGGTGCACACCAAGGCCACGGAGGCGAAGGTGCTGGTGCCGGCCATGGAGGTGATCCAGGTGAGGTAATGCCCGGCCAGGAAGAAGGCCGCCACCGGCAGCCAGAGCCCGTGGCTGGGAAGCAGGGAAAAGGAGGCGCGCCCCTTGGAGGCGGGCCTAAGGGCAAAGGGCAGCAGCAACAGCCCCGCGCTGAGCATCCGGGTCAAGGCGATGGAGATGGGGGTGGCCCCGGCTTGCAGAGCCCCCTTCACCATGGGGCCGGAATAGCTGACCATGCATACGCCAA
>JARKQO010000151.1 GCA_029974855.1 Eubacteriales bacterium | reverse complement strand
CCCCCCCCCCCCCCCCCCCCCCCCCCCCCCCCCCCCCCCCCCCCCCCCCCCCCCCCCCCCCCCCCCCCCCCCCCCCCCCCCCCCCCCCCCCCCCCCCCCCCCCCCCCCCCCCCCCCCCCCCCCCCCCCCCCCCCCCGTACCCCCCCGTCCTACTTCAGCGCCTCCGGGTTCAGGCACTGGAGGTCCTCCACCACGAACAGGCCGTCCTTGCGAACCAGTTCCCCGTCAAAGTACATCTCCCCGCCGCCGTACTCCGGGGTCTGGATGCACACCAAATCCCAGTGAACGGCGCTTTTGTTGCCGTTGGGGCATTCGTCGTAGCAGGCGCCGGGGGTGAAGTGGAAGGACCCGGCGATCTTCTCGTCAAAGAGGGTGTCCTTGATGGCTTTGGTGATGTAGGGGTTCACGCCGATGGCGAACTCGCCCACATAGCGGGCCCCCTCGTCGGTGTCGAAGATGGCGTTGCTGCGGGCGGTGTCGCTGGAGGTGGCCTCGATGATCTTGCCGTCCTTGAATACCAGGCGGGTGTTTTCAAAGACATTGCCCTGGTACAGGCTGGGGGTGTTGTAGGTGATCACGCCGTTCACGCTGTCCCGCACGGGGGCGGAGAACACTTCCCCGTCGGGGATGTTCACCTTGCCGTCGCACTTGATGGGGGGCATGCCCTTGATGGAGAAGGAAAGGTCGGTACCGGGGCCCACGATGCGCACCTTGTCGGTGCGGGCCATCCGGGCCACCAAGGCGTCCATGGCCAGGCTCATCTTGCCGTAGTCCAAGGTGCACACGTCAAAATAATGGTCCTCAAAGGCCTCGATGCTGGTTTCCGCCAGCTGGGCCATGGAGGGGGTGGGAAAGCGCAGCACCACCCAGCGGGTCTTGGGCACGCGGATTTCCCCGTGGACGGGCTTGCTGTAGTGCTGCATGAACAGCTTCATCTTCTCCTGGGGCACGTCGGCGGTTTCGTAGCTGTTGTTGCCGCCCCGGATGCCAATGTAGGCGTCCATCTGGCTCATCACGGCCCCGTCCAGCTCCGCCTCCTTGTCCCACTTGCGGGCAGTGCCGCCCAGCATCAAAGCCCGCTGCACGGCGTTGTCCCGCAGGGCCACCAGGGGCTCCGCCCCCACGGCGTATGCCTCGGCAATCAGCGCGGTCACAAATTCGGTTTCCACGCCGAAGTTCTCAATCAGCACCCGCTGCCCTTCCTTCAGCCCGCAGGAGTAGCGGATCAGCTGACGGCTTAGTTTCTGGAGTCTTGGGTCCTTCATGGTTCTTCCTCCTATGCTCTATCAAATGATGGAATCCCTTGGTAACGGGCCGCTCCAGACCGTAGGTGGCGGCCATGCCCGCCAGCAAAGAGGCGGCCAGGCACAGGGCCGTGTAGGCCCGCTGCAAGGGCGGGTCCTGGCGGAGGGTGGCGGGAAACCAGTGCCGGGCGATTTGGGCGGACAGGGGCTGGTGCCAGATGTAGAGGTTAAAGGAGATGGCCGCCAGAAACCGCATCAGGCGGTTGTCCAGCAGCTTTTGCAGAAAGCGCGGCATCAAAGCGGCCCCCAGCATGGCCGCCAGCATGCACAGGGCAAAGGACAGCCGGATCAGCAGCTGGGACCGCCGCAGGGCCTCCACCCCCGCCAGGCTCTGGTGGGACTGAAAGCGCAGCAGCTCCCCCAGGCCCCACAGACCCGCCCCAAATACCAAAACAGCGAATATCCCAAGCACCCGCTTCTCCAGGAGGCTTCTGTCCCGGTCCCACTCCAGCCACCGCACATAGAGGATCGCCCCCAGCATCCCCAAGGCGTACACATCCAGAAAGCCCACCATCTGGTTGACGAACAGGGCGTTGTCCGGAATGCGGAGGTACACCAGCGCCCGGTAGCCGGTTCCCCCCAAAGCCATGCCCAGAAGGGTCCACAGGGGCTTCCGCTGGGCAGCCCGGGCCAAAAAGGGAAACACCAGGTAGAACTGCATCTCCACAGCCACGGTCCACAGCGCCCCGTTCAGGGGCGTGTACAGGTAGGTCTCCTTCCAGAAGTTGAAGGTGAAGGTCAGGTGGGTGAGAACGTCCTTGGTCAGGGCTCCGGCATTGGCGTACTTGCCCTGGGGCAAAGCCACCCACCATAGCATTACCAGTATCGACACCAAATAGGAGGGCAAAATGCGCACCAGCCTGTTCAGGTAGAAGCGGCCCAGACCCGGCACGGGAATCCCCCGGCTGGACTGGAGGGCGTAGGGCAAATACAGCAGCAGCCCGCTCATGAGAATCAACCCGTCCACCAGCAGGTAGCTGGAACGGGTGATGAAATCCATATTCAGCTCCAGGCCAAAGACCCGAAAATACTGGGGCAGCCAGCCCAGCTGCCAGATGTGATAGTTGCAGACCAGCAGCGCCATCAGGGCCCGGAAGCCAAAGAGCACGCCAATGGTCAGCTTCGGGGCCCCAGGCTGTTCATAGGGTGGGCGTGGCATTGTCCTCCTCCTGTACCAGCATCTCCTCAAAGGGATTGGCTAAGGTGGGGGCCGGGGTGGCCTGGGGCGCGGGCTGCTGGTCGCTGATATGGGTGAATTTGTAAATGGAGCCGCCCTGGGCCACCTCCCGCAGGGTCATGGCCTCCCGGGTCAGCACGGTGAGCTTATGGGTGAGGACCAGGGCCTGGGGGTCCTGCCCCGTAAGCAAGGAGTAGCTGTCCACGTGAAAGGCCAGCTCCTGCCCCATGAGGTTACAGGTGCCGTCGGTCCGGAACACGGCGATCTTCCCCGTGTTGGACTCCCAGGTGCCCAAAATCAGGTAGGCCCGGCGGGCCAGCTTCTTTTCCGCCACATCCCGGTACCCCGGGATAGCCTGGTAATAGGGCAGGGCCTCGTAGGGCTTGCCCTGGCCGTACAGCTCCTCGGCGTAGAGGTAGCAGGCCTGGTCCCTCAGCTCCGGCAAATCCGCGTACTGCTGGGGCAGCCCCTCCATGGAAAAGTCCTTCAGGATCTCATAGGCCGCCCTGTAATCCTTATGCTCAAAGGCCTCCCGGGCGGGGTCCGCCACGTTGCCAAAGGCCTGCTGGTAGGCTGCCTGGCCCTGCTGGGCCGCGTCCAAATAGCTTCCCAAGGTCAGGAACAGGGCTCCGGCCTCCGCCAGCTTTCCCTGGCTCCTGAGCAAAAGGGCCCGCTCATACTGGCAGGCCTGGTACTGAGCCTTGGCGTCCTTGTACTCCCCCAGGGTTTCAAAGAGGGCCGCTGCCTCCTCCAGGCTGCCGGCCTCCTTTTTTGCCATGGCCTGGCCATAGGCGATTTCCGAAAGCAGCTCCTGGGCGTCGCCGCCCACGGGCAACGGGGCCAGCAGCGCCAGGGCCTGGTCCGTGTCCCCGCTTTCCTTGTACTGCTTGGCCAGCTCGTAGGTGGCGCTCTCCAGCCTCTGGGGCGCGTCCTGATACTTGCCCAAGGCCGCGAAGGCCTCCCGGGCGGCGGCATAATCCTGCTGCGCAAAGGCGTTCTGGCCGATCCGGTAACGGCATTCCTGGGCCTTGCGGACGCTGTCCAAATAGTTCCCCAGGGGGTCCAGCAGGTCCAGCGCTTCCGCAAACCTGCCCTGCTCCATGTGCTGCTGGGCCATGCGGTAATCGCATTCCTTCACCCGGTCCGGGGCGTCCCTATGCTGGGGAATGGAGGCGAACAGCTCCCGGGCTCCGGCGAAATCCTGGGCCTGGAACAGGGCCTCCCCCTGCTGGTAGATGCATTCAAACCGCTGGCTCTCGCTGTCCAAATAGGGCACAATCTCCCCAAAGAGTTCCCCGGCCTTGGCATAATCCCCGGCCTCCATGGTTTCCCTGGCCAGTTGGTACAGGCTGTCGTTGGCCTTCAGCTGCGCGTTCTGGTAGTCCCCGGCCTTCAGGTACAGCTTGCCCGCCTCCTCAAAGGCCTCCTGGCCCAGCCTCTGCTCCGCCAGGACATAGTAAGCCATCTGCATCCGCTGGGCTACGTCCTGGTAGTCCGGAATGGCCTCGTAATACCCCAAAGCGGCTTCCCAATCCTGGGCGGCCTGGGCGGCGGCGCCCAGCCGGTACTGGCATTCCAGCACCTTGGCCTGGGCGTCCCCATACTCCTCCAACCCCCGGAACAGCACCTGGGCGGCCATCATCGCGTCGCTGTCCATCAGCTGCTCCGCCTGGCGGTAGATGGTCTCCTTCAGCCTATCCGGGCTGTCCCGGTACTCTCCCAGCTGCCGGAAGCTCTCCGCGGCGGCCTCATAGGCCCCGGCCTCCAGCTCCATGGCCCCGACCTGGTAGCCGCATTGCTGCCAAAGGGCGTGGCTGTCCTCAAAGTCTCCCTGGGCCGCAAAGACCGCGGCGGCCTTTTGCAAGCCCTCCAAGTCCCCGGCCTCCATCCAGCTCTTGGCCTCCAGGTAGTCGCAGCGGAGCATCTCCTCCCGGGTCCGGGCGCTGTCCCCCAAAGCCGCGAAGGCCGCCCGGGCCTCCCCGTATTTCCCCTGGGCCAAAAGCTCCTGGGCCTGGCCAAAGCGCAGTGTCGGAAGGCCCCACACCAGCATCACCACAGCCGCCACCACAGCGCAGGCAAGGCCTATGGTCCAGCCCAGCCTGCGCTTTTTCTTGCGCTCCTGCCGCCGGACGGCCTCCTCCCGCTCCTGGGCCAGCTTGCTGGCGTCCTCCCGGGCTTTTTTGGCGATGTCCAGCAGCTTTTGCTCGTGGATGGCGATAAGCTGGTCAACGTTGGCCTTCTGGTAGCTGGCCAGCACCGTTTCCAGGCTGCGGCCGCAACGGCAGCAGCGCAGGCTGTGCTTGGGGTTGGGGCGGCCGCAGATGCACACCCATACATGGGTCTGCCGCTGGGGATAGCCCACCGCGTCCTTCCCGGCCACAAAGCGCAGCTCGTCCAGGGCCCGGCCCGGAGGCAGGTTGTTGGGCTGGTATTCGGTGAGGCTGCCGCTGCCCCTGCGCCAGATGGTGGCGTCGTCAAACCAGACCTTTTCAATCACCAGCTCCACCCCGGCCACGTCCTGCCACTGGCTGGGCAGGAGCATGATGCTGAAGCGCTCCCCCACCCCCGCTGAAAGGCCCTGGATCCGCTCGATCTGCCGGAACAGCAGGTTTTTCTCCCGGTCATGGCAGATCAAGGTCACCTGGACGGAAATGACCACCTTTTCACTTAAATTGTTCAGCACAAAGGTACATTCCGGCTCCTCCGGGGTGGGGGTGGAAAACTGCCACAGCTCTACAGGACAGGATAAATCAATCTTCATAACGCGTTCCTCCAGGGCGGGTGGTGGCGCCTTTGGCGCTGGAAGCAACAAGATCAGTCCATATGGATGGCCAAAGAGGCCAGGGTATCCTCCAGGAAGCGAAGGCGCAGGGCGGCTTTGCGGGACGTTCCCTCCCCGCCGGTCACAGAGGCCTCATAGCACAAAACCAGTTCCTCGGGGCTCTGGGTTCCCCAGGCGCGGGGCAAGGTTTCCCCGTCCCCGTACAGCAAAAATTCCTGGCCCTCCTTCCAGGCGGGGCCGTCGCAGCGGAACTTGTCCACCACGCTCTGAAGCGAATCCCCCAGCCGGATGCCCCGGGGGCCTTCCAGGGGGCAGCCGTCCGCCAGCTCCAAGGCTGCCAGCCGGGGGTTTTCCTTGTTGGGGTCCGTCACAAAGGCAAGGGACACACCTCCCGGCCACCGGCGGCTCAGGGTCCAGGCCCCGGTTTCCGGCTCCTGTTGCCAGTCCTCCGCCAGGTGGTCCGATCCGAAGGCCACCACGGCCCCCTTGGGGGTCAGGTTCATCAGGTCCATGCGGGAAAACTGCAAATCCCGGACGCCAAAGGCCTCCCGGGTGGAAATGGACAAAGCCCGGGGGGCGGAAGGGGCCTCCTGGGAGGAGCCCCCCGCCTTCACCGTATCCCCCACCCAAATCAAAGGCTCCTCCCCCTGGGGGTAGTCGCCGCTGATGGCCTCCTGGGTCTGGGTAAAGGCCTCCAGGTTGCCCAGCACCGCCTCCAAGGACATCTCCGCCCCCAGGCCATAGACCCGGATGCCGGAGATCAAGCCTTCCTCCAAGGTGTACTGGATGCCCGCGTCGGTATAGCGGTTCTCCCCCACCCGGACATGGATGAAGCAGTTCACCATGTCCACGCCCCCCTCTCCCACCTGGGCCCAGGCCCAATAGGCGGCCTGGGGCAGCTGGTTCAGCAGGTAGAAGGGGGCCATGAGGCCGTCGGTGATCAGGTTGGGGTTCTGCCAGCCGTAGGTGTCTACCAGCAGCTGGGCCGGAGAGCCGATGCGCAGGCCCCTGGGGGTTTCCAGCCCTCCGTCTGCGACGGAAACCGCCTGGAGCTTGCTGGCCTGGTCCAGCACGGGCTTGTTATAAAACAAGGTGGCCTGGTCATACAAAAAGGCATATCCGTCCTGGGTAAGGGCCTCCTCCCCCACCGGGGCGTTCAGGGGCTCCTGGGCCGCCGTGGCCCGCAGCAGCTGCCCAAGCCAGCTATTGAGCTCCTTTTCCGAAAGCACGCCCGTATCGTCGGCCCTGGCTTTGCCCGGCCCCGGGCCCACAAGAAAAAACGCCAGGCAGAGGAGGCATGCGACCATCCTTCGACCCAACATATGCCCACGCTCCTTTCCGGGGTGGATGCCCAAATGTTACGGATTTTTCCAGCTTTCATTGTACATGAAAATATAGCGAGTGTATAGTTCCTTTCCAAGAAATTCTTGTTTGGTTCTCCATATCGTAACAATCTTGACATGAAGCCCCGCAACATGAAACCCCACAAAAGGGAGGGGTCGGCCTCTCCGGCCGCCCCTCCCTGGCTTGGGCCTTGGTTTCCAGCCTCCCTTAGGGCAGCTGGTAGGTGGCCTGCACGGTGGCCTCCACCGTCAGGGTCCCGGCGACGATGGGGGTGCTGGGGGCGGCGTCCATCACCATGCTCTTCATATACGCACCGCCATAGCCCGTCACGGCCTGCTCCTGAAGCTCCACCAGGCTCCCCAGGGTTTCCCCCGCAGCCTGGGCCAGCAGCTCGCCCTTGCGCCGGGCCTCCTTCACCGCCTCCTGGAGGGCCTTGTCGTAGGCCTGGTCCTTTTGGGTGCTGTCAAAGCTCAGGCTATAGCTCTGGTTCGCCCCGGCGGCCATGGCCTGGTCAAGGGTGCCGCCGATCTGCTCCAGGTTCCGGATGGTCACCAGCAGGTTGTTCTCCACCCGGTAGGCCACGGGCTTCCCATCGCTGGGATAGACCGCCATCTCATAGCCCCTGTCCCCGTAGACGGGGTTCACATTGAAATAGCTGGTTTGGATGTCCTCCTTGGCCACCCCCGCCTTTTCCAGGGCCTCCAGCACGGCCGTCATCTGGACGGCGTTGTCCGCCTGGGCCTGGGCCACGGTTTCCCCCTGGGTGATGACCCCCAGGTTCAGGGTGGCAAAATCCGGCTGAAGCGTTACCGAGGCGGAGCCCGTCACCTTCAGGAGTGCCTGACCCCCGGACTCGGCGGCAGTTCCCTGGGCCAAAGCCAGGGGGGCCACTGCCAGAAGCATCAAACCCATGCAAAGCGCTAGAATCTTTTTCATTTTGTTTCCTCCTCTTTCTTGTGGTTCTTGCGGGGCTCCGGGCCCCACCCCTTCCGGCGCAGGATTGCCCACGCCACGATCCAGATTGCCAGCAGCGGCACCAGCACAGGCATGGCCATCACCAGAAATACCAGCATGTTCTGGAAGAATCTGCCAATCCCCGCCCAGGAGGCGGCCAGGCCCCTGGCCAGCCTCTCCCCCAGGCTCACGCCGGACTGGGCCGCGCTCTGGGCCGGGGTCTCCTCCACCAAGGTGACGCTCACCTGGCTTTGCTCCACCTCCCGGTCAATGGACCGCAGGGAGGTTTCGTACTGGTCGATCTGGTACTGGGTGTTGGCGATTTCCGTTTCAATCTCCAGCAGGTCCGACACGGATTCCGCCTGGGTCAGCAGCTGTTGCAGCCGCTTCATCTTTTCCTGCTGGGTCGCCAGCCGAAGGGCGGTGTCGGAATACTGCACGGTCATGTCCTGGCTGTTCTCGCTGCGGGCGGTGACCCGGCCAATGCCCGCCACCCCCGAGAGAAACTCGTCCAGCTTTTCCGTGGGAATGCGCAGTGTGAAGTAGATGCGCCGCTCCGGCTCCCAGGCGCTGCCCTCGTACTGGTACACGCTTTGCACATAGCCCCCGGCCTGGGCCACCTTCTCCCGGATGGCCTGCTGGTCCGCGTCAAAGGCGGTGCTGGCCAAAGTGATGTCCGCCGTACGGACGATCTTCTTGGCCTGGGCCGCCTCCGGGGCGGCGGTGGCCGCTTCCTCGGCCATGGGGGCCGGCAGCGGGCCTCCCGTGAGCCCGTAGCCTCCGGAGGCCTCGCCTTCATAGGCGCTGTCCATGTTCTGGGAGGCGGAGCTTCCCCCGCCGTCATAGGCCTCCAGCTTGGCGGCCCGGTTCCCGGCCATAGGCGCGGCGGCGCTTTCGGGCCGATCCGGCAGCGCCCCCAGCTCGCCGGCCCCTGTGAGCAGCGTGCCCACCACCAGCACCAGCGCCGCAAAGGCGGGCAGCGCGGCCCTCCAGATCCGGCCTTTCGCGGATGGCTTCATTTGTTTCAACTCCTCTCGTCTCACCGCCCCGCGCCAGGCCGCGTCAAAGCCCTGGGGCGTCTGGATGCGGTACAGGTCGGTCAGCGCACGGTCCAGCCCGTCGCTTCCCGGGTGTTGCCGGTCCTTGTAGCTGTCCATGGCTTAGCCTCCCTTCCCTTTCTTAGACGAGATCCCTGAAAAAAAGTTCCATGGGATTTTGTTGCCTTATGCTTCCATCAGCTCCTGCAACCGGCTCTTGGCCCGGTTGAGCTTGCTTTTCACCGTGCCCTCCCGCAGGCCTGTGGCCCTGGCCAGCTCCTCGTAGCTGTAATGCTGGCCGTAGCGGAGGTTCAGCAAGGTCTGCTGGTCCCGGGGCAGCCTGGCGATGGCCTTTAGGAGCCGCTGGGCCTCGGCGTTCCTTTCGTAGGCGGTTTCAGGGGTATCCCCTGGGGCCTGGGGCTCGAAGCCCGCCTCCCGCAGCTGCTCCATAGAGGAGGCTTCCCTTTTGCGCTGGGGCCTTTTCAGCATGTCCAGGCAGGTGTTGTGGGCAATCCGGTACAGCCAGGTGGCAATGCCGCTTTGTCCCATAAACCTGGGTATGGCCCGGTAGGCCCTAAGCATGGTTTCCTGGGCCGCGTCCTGGGCATCCGCCTCCCGCCCCAGCATGTGAAGGCAGTGGCGGTACACCATGTCGGAAAAAGGCCCGCAGAGCTCCCCAAAGGCGTCCCCGTCCCCTGAGCGCGCTCTTTTCAGCAGCTCCCGTTGGTCCTCCACAGGCCTTCCTCCCTTCCTTGGTCCGGGCTGTTTCCGCCTTGCCCGGCGGGCAATGCCCTGATGATTAGACGAGGCATCTGTCCCCTTTGTTCCCTATTCTTGACAAGGGCCGGGGGATCGTTGTAAGATAGCACAACGCACCGCAAAGGAGAATCTCCCTTGAAAATCATTGACACCCACGCCCACATTTATCCCGATGGCATCGCCCTGAAGGCCGCGGCCTCCATCGGTGAATTTTACGAAATTCCCATTTGCCTGGACGGTACCTTGGGCACCTTGCTGGCCAGGGGCGAGGAGGGGGGCATCTCCCGGTTTCTGGTCCACAGCGTGGCCGTGACCTGGGAGCGGGTGCACAGCGTCAACCGCTACCTCATGGGGGCGGTGGCCCAGCATCCGGACCGGCTGGTGGGCTTTGGCACCCTTCATCCGGATCACCCGGACCCCCGGGGGGAGCTGGAGCGCATCCGGAAAGGGGGCCTTCGGGGGGTGAAGCTCCATCCGGATTTCCAGAAATTCCACCTGGACAGCCCCAAGGCCCTGGCTCTTTTCCGGGAGATGGCCCAGCTTCGCCTGCCCCTTTTGTGCCATGTGGGGGATTCCCGGTTTTCCTTCAGCGAGCCCCAGCGGCTGGCCCGGGTCATGGACGCGGAGCCGGAGCTGAAGGTCATCGCCGCCCATTTGGGGGGCTGGTCCGTGTGGCAAGCCGGCTGGCAATCTTTGGCGGGCCGGGAGAACCTGTGGGTGGACGCCAGCAGCAGCCAGTACGCCCTCAGCCCTCAGGAGGCCGTGGACATCATCCGCCGCTACGGGGCCCGGCGGGTGTTCTTCGGCTCCGACTACCCCATGTGGGACCCGGCCCGGGAGGTGGAGCGGCTGAAAGCCTTGCCCCTCACCCAAGAGGAGTTGGAGGGCATTTTATCCCGGAATTTCGAGGCCTTCTGGGAGGCCCTGGGGTAAGCCCGTACCCTTCCCGGGGGCCCGCTCTCTTCAGGCCTCCTCTTTCTTGGCATCCTCATCCCCTTTGGAGTCCTCCTTCTGCTGGAAGCTCCCCAGCAGGTTGTGGGGCAGCAGGGCCCGCACCGCTCCCGCCGCCCCGGTGCTGAACAGCCTGCCCAGCATCCGGCGCACGCTTTTGCGCACCTGGGGGTCCAGCTCCCGCAGGGCCTCCAGCATCTTCAGGGAGCTGTCCCGCCAGTCCTCCACCAGGCCGCTGACCGTGTCCATCTGGGCAGCGCCTACCACCTGGTACAAAGTGTCCACCAGCAGCCGCCGTTCCTGGGCCTCCATTCCCGTCAGCCAGGCGTGGAGGGTTTCGTCGGTGAGCTTGCTGGCCAAATCCACATCCTCCAGGGTTACAAAGGCCCCGTCCCGGATCTGCCAGGTCATGGCATCGTGCTGCAAAATCCCCAAAGATTTGCTTTGCACCACCGTATAGGGGGGATGGTCGTACAGCAGCATGCCCACCACGCTGCTTTGGGGCAGGTAGCTTTCCACCCGGTCTTGGATCAGCTGGTATCCCAGGCTGTTCAAAATCCCCTGGTCAAAGCCCGGGCCGTCAAAGGAGTGGACCCTGGCGATCCTCTCCCGGGTAGCGTCGGTGGCGGCGGAGGCGGCGTACACCGCCAAATTGCCCCCCTTGCTGTGGCCGGTGAGGATCAGCTCCCCAGATACCGCCTGGGCCAGGGTCTGCACATACTCCGCAGCCTCCAGCTGGGCGGGCACGGTCATGAAGGACATGTTCAA
Source organism: Eubacteriales bacterium (assembly GCA_029974855.1). Next base: position 58 of record JARKQO010000151.1, on the reverse strand, counting down.
GTCCTCCTTCCAGCCCGCCAGGCTCAGATCCGTGCCCCGAAAGGCCAGCACGGTCCGG
>JARKQO010000148.1 GCA_029974855.1 Eubacteriales bacterium | reverse complement strand
ACCCCGTGCAGCAGGAAGGGGGCGTACCCCTGGCTGGCGCATACGGCGGCGACGGCCTGAGCCTGTTCCGGGTTGAGGTCGGGCAGCGCCGGTACGGCAGCGGGTTTGCCGGCTTTGGGTTTCAGCTGGCGCCGCTTGGCGGCTCTGGGTTTTTTCAAGCCGGGCGGCAGGGCCTGCAGCATCACCTCTCCCAGGGGGGCCTGGTAGTAATTGCTGGCGAATTCGCACAGGCGGAAGAACTCCGGGGGCAGGGGCGGGGTGTCGCGCAGTACCTCCAGGGCGGGTTTCAACTGCTCCGGAGGCAGTTCGCTGCTGTCCGGCAGGGCCACCAGGATGCCGATCTTCTCGCCCCGGCCGAAGGGGACCCGAAGGCGCAGGCCCGGCTCCAGGGGCTCCCCGTCCTCGACCAGGTAGTCGAACAGGCGGTGCAGGGGCAGGTCCAGGGCGACGCGGGCAATAGCCATGCTTAGCGAATTTCTTTCCAGTGGCTTCTTGGAAAACCCCTGTAACTATCGGGGGTATCAGGACTTTTTGAGTTGTCCCCAAAAGCTGTGGATAACTTTGTGGATAGAGGCTGGAGGAAAACGCTAAATGCCCCGCCCGTAAGGACTTTTCTTGCCCTGCCTAAAAACAGGGCTTGGGCAAAATCCTTTTAAAACAACAACATGAGTGATGTTACAGACTGTCAAGAGGGTGGCGGGCGTTTTTTTGCTCCACCCTGCAAGTTGTGCATAAGTCAAGTCTGATACCCGACTTATGCACTCTTTTTGGGCGTTCAGCGGCGGTAGCCGTGCACCGTTTCCACCAGGGCCACCACGTGCTCGGGGGGCGTGAACTGGGAAATGCCGTGGCCCAGGTTGAACACATGGCCGGTGTTGCCGGGCCCGTAGGCGTCCAGCACCTTGGTGTCTTCCTCTTCAATTTTATCCGGCGTGGCGAACAGCACGTTGGGGTCCAGGTTGCCTTGCAGAGCCACCTGGTCACACACCCGGCGGCGGGCGTCGCCGATGTCCACGGTCCAGTCCA
>JARKQO010000142.1 GCA_029974855.1 Eubacteriales bacterium | reverse complement strand
AACAAAACCGACAGTTTCCGCCGTTTTCGGCGTTCCTTATCCTTTGCCACCCACAATTATAACATATTTGTAAATCTTCTGTTTGACAAAGCAGTTAGGTACCGCGTAACCAAACCGTAAACGGATTGTAACAAACAACGCGGAGCCAAAACCCAACCGTCAAGACACAAGTGCATGAATTCATATAAATAATCATTTTTGACGAATATGAAAAAGCGACTTTGTCAATTGTCCCTCAGTTCCTTTGTCAACGGCTCCAACCCAAGGAAGGCTTCCATGTTCGCTACCATCCGCTCCCTGGCGCTCCTGCTGTGCCTGGTCCTCGTGGTCGCCCCGGCCGCCAAGGCCGCCGAACTGCTGGTCTACACCGCCCTGGAGGACGACCAGATCCCCGTCTACATCAAAAGCTTCAAAGAGAAGTATCCCGACATCCAGCTGAAGTTCGTCCGCGACTCCACGGGCGTGGTCATCGCCAAGCTGCTGGCGGAAAAGGCCAATCCCCAGGCCGACCTGGTGTGGGGCACCGCCGCCACCGGCCTGATCCTGCTGGAGGAAGCGGGCATGCTGGAGCCCTACGCCCCCAAGGGCGTGGAGCGCATCTCCCCGCGCTTCAAGGACTCCAAGCCCGTGCCCACCTGGGTGGCCAACGACATCTTCGAGACGGGCTTCTGCATCAACGAGATGGAGCTCCAGGCCAAGAAGCTGCCCACCCCCAAGAGCTACCAGGACCTGATCAAGCCCGAGTACAAGGGCCAGATCGTCATGCCGAACCCCGCCTCCTCGGGCACGGGCTACCTGACCGTGGCTGGCCTGATCTTCCTGCTGGGCGAGGAAAAGGGCTGGGCCTACCTGGACAAGCTGCACGAGAACATCGCCATGTACACCCACTCCGGCTCCAAGCCCTGCAAGATGGCCGGCACGGGCGAGATCCCCATCGGCATCACCTTCGGCTACCGGGGCATCATGCAGAAGCGCAAGGGTGAGCCCGTGACCACCGTGTTCCCGGCGGAAGGCTCCGGCTGGGACTGCGAGGCCAACGCCCTGATCAAGAAGGCGAACATGAAGCCCGAGGCCAAGCTGTTCCTGGATTGGGCCATCTCCGACCCGGCCATGCAGGAGTACGCCAAGAGCTACCCCATCC
>JARKQO010000135.1 GCA_029974855.1 Eubacteriales bacterium | reverse complement strand
TTGCCGCTGGCGGTCATGGGGAAGGAGGTCATGGGGAGGATGTAGCGGGGGGATTTGTAGCGGCTGAGGCCCTGCTTGACGAAATCGATGAGCTCCTGGTCGGTGACCTGGGCCCCTTCCTTGAAGATGACGCAGGCGCAGACCTCCTCGCCGTACTTTTCGTCCGGCACGCCCACCACCTGAACGTCGGAGACGGCGGGGTGGGTGTACATGAACTCCTCGATCTCCCGGGGGTAGATGTTCTCGCCGCCGCGAATGATCATGTCCTTGAGGCGGCCGGTGATGCGGAAGTTGCCATCGATGTCCATGGTGCCGATGTCCCCGGTGTGGAGCCAGCCGTCGGGGTCGATGGCCTGGCGGGTGGCCTCGGGCATTTTGTAGTAGCCCTTCATGACGTGGTAGCCCCGGGTGACGATCTCCCCGGGGGTTCCCCGGGGCAGCTCCAGGCCGGTTTCGGGGCTGATGATCGTGCCCTCGGTGTGGGGCAGCAGCTTGCCCACGGTGGTGCAGCGCAATTCGAGGGGGTCGTCGGTGCGGCTCATGGTCATGCCGGGGGAGCACTCGGTCTGGCCGTAGGTGATGGTGAGCTGGGACACGTGCATCCGGCCTGTGACGTCCTGCATGGTTTTGATGGGGCAGGGGCTGCCGGCCATGATGCCGGTGCGCAAGGTGGAGAAATCGTACTTATCAAAATCAGGATGCTCCAGCATGCCGATGAACATGGTGGGCACGCCGTGGACGGCGGTGCAGCGCTGGTCCTGGAGCATTTGCATCTCCTTGCCGGGGTTGTAGCGCTCCATGAGGACCATGGCGGAGCCGTGGGTGAGGCAGCTCATGACCCCCAGCACGCAGCCGAAGCAGTGGAACAGCGGCACCACGATCAGCAGCCGGTCCTGGTCGGTGAGCTTCATGCAATCCCCCATGAACTGGCCGTTGTTGGTGATGTTGAAGTGGGTCAGCATCACGCCCTTGGGGAAGCCGGTGGTGCCGCTGGTGTACTGCATGTTGATGGTTTCATGGGTGTCCAGGCCGGCCATGATCTCCTGGAGCAGGCTCTGGGGCACGGTGTGGGCCGCCTGAAACAGGTCGTCAAAGGCCCGCATGCCCTTGGGCTTTTGGGAGGCGTCCCCGATGAGCACCACGCTTTTGAGGAAGGGCAGCTGCTTTTCCCCGATGTGCTCCGGGTCCTGGGTCAGCAAGGAGGGCATGAGGCCCGTGATGTGGCTGAGATAGTCGTTGTCCTTGATCCCGCCGATCATCACCAGCATCTTGCTGTCGCTTTGGGTCAGCAGGTAGTTGAGCTCGAACTGCTTGTAGTTGGTGTTGACGGTGACCAGCACGGCCCCCA
>JARKQO010000100.1 GCA_029974855.1 Eubacteriales bacterium | reverse complement strand
GGTGCTGGCCTGCGTGGAGCTGATGCCCTATTCCAGCGGCCTGAACCGCAACATCGTGCAATGCTTGCACGATTATGACATTCCCCTGCTGCTGAGCCATACCGTGGTGGATAGTCACGGCCGGGAGCGCCTGGAGGGGGTCACCGTGGCCCAGGTGGACGAAAGCAGGAACCCCATTCCGGGAACTGAGCGCCGCTTTGACTGCGACACCTTGCTGCTGTCTGTGGGGCTGATTCCGGAAAACGAACTGACCGAGCAAACAGGGGTGGAGATGTCCCCCCTGACCCAGGGGGCCGTGGTGGACGATTCCCTGGAAACCAGCAAGCCGGGCATCTTTGCCTGCGGCAACGTGCTCCACGTGCATGATTTGGTGGACTTCGTCAGCGCGGACAGCCTGAAGGCAGGCAAGGCCGCAGCGGCCTTTGCCAAGGGCATGGCCCGGCAGGGGAAGCGGGTGGCCGTGAAGGACGGCAACGGCGTGCGGGGCGTGGTGCCCCAGCGCCTGCGGCTGCCTTCCCCGGACGAGGAAGCAGAGGCCGTGCAGCTGATGTTCCGCCCGGCAGGGGTGTATGAAAACGCTACGGTGCGGGTGCTGGACGGGGACGCGGAGGTGTTCCGGGCCAAGAGGCGGATTCTCACTCCCGGCGAAATGGCGGAGGTAGTGCTGAAGCCGGAGGTCCTGCGGGCCCTTTCCGGCGCGGATGTGACCGTGACCATTGAGGCATAAGGAGGAAAACACCTATGGAGCAAACCATTACTTGCATCCGCTGCCCCGTGGGGTGCCGTTTGAAGGTGGTCACGGAAAACGGAGAGGTGGTAAGCGTCAGCGGCAACAGCTGCAACCGGGGCATTCCCTACGCCAAGCAGGAGTGCATCTCACCGGAGCGGATGGTGACGGCGGTGCTGCGGCTGACCAACCGCCGAATGCCGGTGAGCGTAAAAACCGCGACCCCCATTCCCAAGGGGAAGATTTTCCGCTGTATGGAGGAGTTGGAGGCCCTGAGCCTGGCGGCTCCCATCCGGATGGGCCAGGTGGTATGCCCCAATGTATGCGGCACCGGGGTGGATGTGGTGGCTACCAAGACGGTGGAGTAGGCTGGCGGAGCCTAGATTCTTGGCGTTTTAGGCATACAAGGGCCTTGGGGTTTGATTTTCCCCAAGGCCCTTTGCGCGCGTGTTTTTGCGTGTTTCATTGCTCTGGGCGCGGCCTGTGGGAGCCACGCAACCCATGCTACTGTATTTACTGCCCCAGGGGCACCTGAAGCAGCCTGCCATCCTCCCGCACCCGGTACAGGGAGCCCTCCCGGATGGTTTCTGGCTCCAGGAACACCGGGGCATAGGCCTGGACAAATTCCCCGTCCAGGCGGAACAGCAGCACGTAGTCATAGCTTTCCCGGAGCATGGCCTGCCACTGGGCGGCGCTGATTTTGGCAGCCTGGCTTTGCTCCTTGGTGAACTTGGTGATATCCCGGATTCCCTCCGGGCCCAGCACGCCGTTTGGGGAAATATAGTAATTGTGGTTGTCCATCACCAGGGGCCGAAGGAGGGACCGCAGGAACCAGAAATCGTCCCGGTCCTCCTGGCCCTGGGAAATGAGGTAAATGTTCGCCTCTTCCTCCGGCACGCTGGCCAGGACCTGGGCCGTCACCTGGTCGTAGGGGGCCCGGATGGCCTGGGACTCAATCACCTTTTCGTGCTTGAACAAACAGCGGAAGCCCTCGTAGGGAAAGGCCACCACAAGGAGGGCCAACAGCGCCAGCAAGGCGTTGCGGGACAAGGTGGCGCGCTCCATCCGCAGGCACAGGAGGCCGAAGAGGGTCATCAGCAGCATGGTCAGGGGCACGGCCCCATAGCGGGAGAAGGAATGCAGATATTCCGCCTCCTCCGGGGAGAACTGGAACAGGTAGGAATAGCACAGGCCCGCCATGTACAACAGCACGGTGGCTGCCGCCATAGCGATGAATACCCTGTTTTGCTTCCGAGAAAGGGATGGTACGGCCCCCAGGAGATATGCCAGAAGTATCAGCAGCGCGGGAAAGAGAAACAGGAAGCAGACCCCCAGCTGCCGATGGCCCCCCAGAAAAAACTGCACCACAAACAGGCGGTCCGCAAAGGTGCCGATTACCGTTTTCTGGTAAGGCTCCAAGCCTCCCAGCCGCGAAAGGAAAGAGCCGCCGGTCCATGGATCGCTGAAGAGGGGCTGATGGCTCCCCACAAAGAACTGCCAGGTCCCATAGGTCAAAAAAACCATGGCCAAGGCTATGGCGGGCTGCCACAAGGCCTTGCGCTTTTCTTTCCCTTCCAGGGATTTTGTGCCCTGGCCCAGCAGCCGGGTCGCCAGAAAGGCCAGGGCCGCCATCAGGGCAAAGTATCCCCCAACCCCTTTGGACAGCACCAAAACAAACAGGGCCAGCCAAAAGGTCCCCCGCTGTAAGGGGCGGTCCTGCCCCAGGTATGGATACGCAAAGCAGAAGCCCGCCAGCAGCCCCACCATGGGGTCCGTATAGAGGGAGTAAAAGAAATCCTCATGGAAGGTCAGAGGCACGATGAAGCAGCCCAGAGAGAAAAGGAGCAGGTACAGAACGGATTTGCCCCTGAGCCTGTGGAGGAAGGGCAAGAACAGGGAAAAGGCCATGAGCTGGGACGCCAGGTAGATCAGGTGCTCGGCCAGCGGCTGGGCGGGGAACAGCAGCGAATGGAGGGAAACAAAGAAGTACTGGATCAGGGAAAGGGCCGGGGGATAGGTCCCGAAATAGGAACGGGCCGAGGCGCCGACCCCGAAGCCATCACTGCGGAGCATCACCCGGAGGATGTCCGCCCAGTGGGAAAAATCGTCCGCATGGTAGGCCAGCAGGCCCTGGTCGCAGTAGACCAAAAACAGAAACAGCAGGAAAAACAGGCCCAGGCAGGGGGTGAACAGGCTTTTGAGAAAGGCGGAAAAGCGTTTTTTGGCAAGCGCCAAAGCCACCGAGGCCCCGTAGGCCCCCCCGGCCAGGCCCAACACGATGAAAACGCCGACGCGCAGCGCCTGAAACAGGCCGGTCACATAGAGGATCAAAATAATGCCGAAAACGGAGAAGGGAACCCCTTCCTCGTACTGATGCCCGTGCAGCGCGGCAAAGAGGACACTGGCCGAAGAAATGGAAAGAAGGAAGAGGATGCCCACCACAAGCGTATGGCCCATAACGTAGCCCCTTTGCCAAATGATACCATTATTCTAGCCTGTGGAGGTTCATTCGTCAAGCTTGGAAGCAAACGGGGCCAGGAAGCGGCGGCCGTCCCTTACTTGAACACTTCCTCCAGCATCCTCTGTTCCTCCCATACCTCCTTCACCTTCCCCGTTTCCGGCTCCACCCAGAAAAAGTAGTGGAGCCTCCGGGGATGCCGGGACAGCACGCACCGCAGCAACTCCGCCCGACCCATGCCCAAAGGCAGGGCGATTCCCTCCACCTTCCAGGCGCCTCCTTTTTTCAGCTTCTCCCGCAGGTTCAGGCTTTGCTCCACCAGGCGCATCCGCTGGGTCATGTAGGCCTGCCGGGCGGCGTAGCCCAGATAGGGCCCCGCCATCAGCAGCGTCAGGTTCAGATGCCCGTACCAGGCCCCGTAAAAGGCCAGCCCCACCATAGCCAGCCCCAAGGCCACCCCGGAGAGCATCAGCCCCTTGCGCAGAGAGCCGCCCCAGGCCCGCCCATCCCCCAAGGCCGCCAACGCCTGTCCCCCATCCATGGGCAAGGCGGGGAGAGCGTTGAACAGCCCCAAAACCAGGCTGACGCGCCCCACTTCCCTAAGGAGGCTCCCTTCCCCGGGCAGCCCTTGGCAGAGGACCCCCACCAGCAGACTCCCCAGGACCCCGGCAGCCGCGATGCCCACCCGCCGGGCCCCGGGCAGGCTTTGGAAGCTTTCCACGTCCATCACGCCCCCAAAGGGGGTCAGCTCCAGCTGCCGAAGGGGGGCTTTCAGCAGCCACAGGGCCAGCAGATGGAAGCCTTCATGGAGAAGCAGGGCCAGCAGGGCCGCCAGGGCGGCCCGCCCATGCCCGGCCGCCGCCACCAGGCCCAGCATCGCCAGGCCCGCCGGATGCAGCCGCAGGGCGAAGTTTTTTGTTTTGATGATGTTCACTTAGTATTCCGGGCTTTTCAGCTTTCCTTTCGGATCGATGGAGCGGCCATCCTTGCGCAGCTCAAAGGCCAAGGGCTTTCCCTCCAGCACCGTGGCCACAATGTCCCCCTCGAACACATAGTCCCCTACGTCCACGTAGCAGGCGGCCAGGTTGCCGTAGAGGGTTTCCGTGTTTCCCTCATGGCGGATGCGCAGGATCATCTCCTCCTCCAGCCCGTGGGCCACGGACATCACCTCTCCGTTGGCGGCGGCCCGCACATCCGTGACGGTTCCCTTCAGCTCAATGTAGGGCTCCTCCCGGGTCCAGGCGTGCACCACCACCCCGTTGCTGGGGGCCAGCACCGCGATGTTCTCCTGCTGG
>JARKQO010000085.1 GCA_029974855.1 Eubacteriales bacterium | reverse complement strand
TGTGAAGACCTCCACGGGCTTTGGCACCCGGGGGGCTACGGTGGAAGACCTGAAGCTGATCCGGGAAACCGTAGGCCCGCATATGAAAATCAAGGCATCCACCGATATCAACACCCGGGCGGACGCCGACCGGCTGATCGCCGCCGGCGCGGTGCGCCTGGGGGTGTCCCGCACACCGCAGATCGTGGAGGACGATACCACCTTGGTGACCGCCACGGTACGCAACACAGCGCCGAAGGGGTGACCCCGGCGGGAAAGGAAGAGGGCCGTGAATCAGCAGAATCAGGACCAGCTACGGTATCTGGGCAATATCAAACAGCTTTGCGGGATTAACCGCGTCACCTACAGCGAGGGCAAGATGGACGGCGTGCGCGCCTATGAGCTGTACAACGCCGCCGGTCTGCACTTTACCTGCATGAACAGCCGCTGCATGGATCTTTACCGCCTTTCCTACAAGGGGGTCAATTTTCCCTTCATGTCCAAGCCCGGGCTCTGCGGCCCAGCCCATACGGACCTGCACGGCATCAACTTCCTGCGCAGCATCGGCGGAGGCCTGCTGTATACCTGCGGCCTTTCCAATGTGGGCAACGCCTTCGTAAGCCCAGAGGAGGGCATCGACGACATCTTCCACGGCAGGCTCCGCTTTACGCCCGCCGAAAACACCGCCAGCTTCACCCGCTGGGAAGATGGGGAGTACACCATTGGCGTGCACGGGGAAATGCGCGACGCGTCCCTGTTCAAGGACAACCTGGTGCTTTCCCGCACGGTGACCACCAGCCTCCACAGCAAATCCATCACCGTTGCGGACACGGTGGAAAACCAGGGGTTTGAAGCCCAGGAGTTTATGCTCACCTACCATATGAACCTGGGCTTTCCCCTGGTGCGGGAGGGGTGCGAGGTGCTTATCCCCTCGGCGGGCGTAACGCCCATGAACCCCGCCGCCGAACAGGGCCTTGCCCAGTGGCGCACCGTGACCGCACCCATCGACGGGTATGCTGAAAACGTGTTTGTGCACCGGCTGCGCCGGAACGCCCAAGGGCGGGTGGTGGCAGGGCTGTACAACCACGTGCTGGACCTTGGGCTGGAAATGGCCTTTGACCACAGCACCATGGAATACATGGTGCAATGGAAGAGCATGATGTCCGGCGATTATGTGATGGGCATGTTCCCCTCCAACAACCACGCGGCCGGGCGCGGGTACGAGCGGGA
>JARKQO010000080.1 GCA_029974855.1 Eubacteriales bacterium | reverse complement strand
AACAAATCCGCCCGTAGTTTGCTCCTTCATGAGTCCCAGCATAAAGCACCTCCACGGTCTGTTCATCGGAGACGCGCCAGACGACAACGTATGTCGGGCGGCCCCTGCGGATGTGGCAGTGGTGGCAACCGGGTTTCCCGGCAATCTTCCCATAGTTCGGCCACGCCTTTTGCTCCGGACCGCGCTCGCGTATGTCCAGCAGCAGTTGACGAAGCGCGTCCACCACGGCGGGGGGCAGGCTTCGCGCCTGCTTGGCCACGCGCTTGGGAATCTCCACCGTCCACTCCATGGGTATATGGGTACTCATTGAAGGGGTTCAGGTCAAGGGGCCGGGGCCGGTTGAGGTTCACCGTCCAGCCGCGTTGTGGCGCTGCCCGGCCCGCCCCCAGGTGAGGAGACGGGCCGGGGTGACGTTGTGCTGGCGTTGGCTATTGCCCCGCTGCGCTTCCCTGTGCCTGTGGGGGCTGGGTTGCCTCCTTGCCGTCCTGCTCTTGCGCCGCGAGGTCCACGGCTTCCTTCACCTCGCTGGCCTCGTCTGGGATCAGGTTGCGTTCGGGGTAGCGCTCGAAGTAGATTCGCGCCGCCTCCAGGCCCGCCTTGCAGATGAATTGCGATCCGAAGCGAGTGCGCGCCCCCGTGATGGCCTGGGCAAGCTCGCGCTCGGTCGTCGTCTGGGGGAGAAACGCCCCCGCACCGTTGGCCGCGTCGATAAGGCTTTGCGCGTCGGGGATGGCGGCCCCAAGGTCGTCCGCCGCCTCGTCAAGCCGCCGGGAAAGCTGGTGAAGGATTATCCTCAGCCCTTCACCCCGGAGTTCCGTTCCTGCCAAGAGGCTTTGGGTAATGAAATACAGGGCCTCAGAGGCCGCGAAAAGCTCGTATTTCGCATCCTCCATCCCAGAGACGACACTACGGCCCAAAAGCCCGCCGTCCGCCCTGTTGGGGTTGCCCCTGCCGTCCTGCGCCGTTAAGGTCTGTTCAGCCATGGTCCTACCTCCTGCGTAGGGTTGTGGTAAGGCCTTGGCCGGGGTGCTGCACCACCCCAGCCAGGCCGTTATACTGTCCGCCCACTGCGGGCGGGGTCAGCCGTTGCGCTTGTCCTCCAGGTTCACCACCTTGCCGCGCTTCGTGCGCCCGATCCCCTCCAGGGTGTCCACGGCCTGGCGGAAGTGATCCGGGGCCAGATGTGAATAGCGTTCGGTCATGGCCATGGTGGAGTGCCCCAAGAGCCGCCCCACGGTGATGAGCGGGACGCCGTTTTGCACGAGCCACGAGGCGCAGGTGTGGCGCAGCGTGTGAAAGACCACCTTCTGCCGGGCATCTTCAATCCCGTCATTCAGGCCCAAATCATTCACGACCTTGATAAAGGTCTGGCTTATCTGGCCGATGCGCCCACCTGTCTCTGCGGGGAACACCAGCGCGTTGCCACTGGCCGCCGCCCGCCTCGTCTCCAGCATGCTCCGCGTGCTCGCCGTCATGGGCACTTGGCGGGTTTTCCCGCTCTTCGTGTCCCGGAGGGTCAGAACGTGATTGGTGAAGTCCACATCTGGCCAAGTCAGGGCAAAGACCTCTCCCGCCCGAAGGCCGCCGTTGAGGGAAAGCAGGGCCATGTCATGCACGTCCTGGGAGCGTTCGGCCAGGGCCGCCAAGAGCTTGTCGGCTTCTTCGGGGGTCAAGAATCGCGTGCGGCGGTTGTCCGCTTTGGGTTTGACCACCTTCGCCGTGGGGTTCGCCCCCGTGAAAATTTCATGGTCCCGTGCGAAGTTGAAAAGCTGGCGGATCACGGCCAGCACGTACTCGGCGGACCGAGGGGCGCGGCCCTTGTCCAGGAGGTTGCGCTTGATGCGCTCAACGTGGATCGGGGCAACGTCCTTGAGCGGCTTGGAGCCGATAACGGGCGCGATCCACAGGCGGAAACACTGCTCCTCCTTCTTCCAAGAGCGCGGGGCCTTGTTGCCCTTGGCCAGCGGGAAATATCGCTCCCAGGCCTGAGCTACGGTCAAGCCCTCCCTGGCGGCCTGCTCTTCAGCTTCCCGCAGGGCCAGACGTTCGGCTTGGGCCTGTGCGCGCTTTTCGGCCAGGGTGTGAGCGCCTTCCCCCGTCCTGTGGGCCTCTTTGAGTTTGGACAGCTCCAGGACAGCCTTTTGTGCCGTCCAGCCCTGGCTTGCCCACCCCAGGCCCTCCTCGCGGCGCTTGCCGTCCACGCGGTAGCGGATGGCAAAATATTGGTCAGGCCTGACCCCGTGCTTTCGGGTCGGGTGTTCGCGGTATCTTACGCCTTCGTGTTTGGTCTGGTGCCATGTGTAAGCCATCTTGTCCCCCGCAGTCCCCCAGAGGGCGAGCCCTCCGCTGAATCCGCATTCCCTTTTCAGTCCCCCGCCTGTCCCCCAAAAAATGATGAAACAAGGTGTTTTTGGGTGAAGCCTGATGAAGGTCAATAGAGCCTAAATCGGCTCCAGTCAACGGTTCCTGTGATTTTTAGTGAAGTGGGGTGAAGGTGTCAAAAAAGAACTCTTAATCCGTTGGTTGTAGGTTCGAGTCCTACATGGCCCACCAGGAAAAACAGGGGTTTAGGCGAAAAGCCTAAGCCCCTTTTTCGTTGGCTCGCTGACTGGCTCACTTCTGCATGAAGCCCGGGATCATCCGTCCTGGGCTTTTTTGCGTTTCTGCGTGCCGCAGAAGAGGCGGGTCCCCGGTGAAAGCGCTGGCAGCGCCTTGTCGCCGTCTCGTCCAGGCCGATTCCGCACAGCGGGACGAGGTCGGGCTGATCCATGGCTTTGAAAATACAATGCGTCACCTCGGTGTCATAAAAATGCTTGCTTTTGTTTTGCGAAGGCATTATTGAGTACTTCAATTAAAGCCCTTCCTGACGTCTGCTGCGTTAAAGGGTATGGTTTCCGCATTTGAACGCCAATTATTCAATTCAGGTGAAATGATTGTTCCTGGCTGTCTCCAGCAGTAGGCCAAGCGCACAGGGGAATATTATGTAATATCATGATTTCATTTGGCTGGCTCGTCGACGAGGGTGTTACCCCATGAGCACATTTGTTCATCAGCGAAATTCAAGCTGAGGGGAGGCGTCGACAAGCTCTTGGCTGTTTCATGTTTTTGATGCACAGGGCGTGCATTAATGGGCTTCGGAATCTTCCGGAGCTCATTTTATTTTTAAATGTCCTTCAAGAGGGGGATAAAAATGTTTTGCGTCGAGTCAAAAAGTACGCAGGATTTGTTGCCGACGGATATTATATTCCAGACTCAGTATTGGGCTCAGGTTAAAAAACGAATCGGATGCAAGCCCTTGGCGTTCGATATCACGTCGTCAAAATTGTGTGGCGATGTTCTTGTTTTGATACAGTATACGAAGAATAATCGCCCTTACGCCTATATACCGCAAGGTCCGGAGCATGCTCCGGAGATGGAACAGTACGGTCCTTATCTGGAGGGTATCTCGGAGTCTCTGGCAGATGTGCTTGGCAAGCACG
>JARKQO010000037.1 GCA_029974855.1 Eubacteriales bacterium | reverse complement strand
CTTCGCCCAAGGGCCCACTGGGCCCACGCTTCCCTCCGTGCCCCAAACCCCGCCAGGGACTTCGCCCCTGGACCCGCTTTTGCCGCGTTTCACGCGGCAAGGGGAAAGGCATAAAACAGGGGCCGCTTCTGCTATAGAAGGGGCCCCTGTGGGTTTTTGGACGTTTATCTTACAAAGGCCACCACATCCTGGGGGGTGTGGGCAAAATACATCGCGCCTTTTTCCCTCAATTCCTCTTCCTCCCGGAAGCCCCAGGTTACGCTGAGGCAGGGCAGCCCGGCGTTCTTGGCGGTGTCGATGTCCACCTCGGAATCGCCCACATATAGCGTGCGTTGGGGGTCTGCCCCCATGGCTTCCATCAGCATCCGCACCCCGTCCGGGGCGGGCTTCCTGGGGATGCCGGGCACCTCCCCCAAAGCCGCCTCAATGCCAAACTGCTCCAAGGACAGCTTCTTCACATTCTCATCGTTTTTGTTGGACACGATGCCCAGCTGGCATCCCATCTTCCGCAATTCCTCCAGCATTTCCGGAACGCCGTCGTAGGGCCGGGTGAAATCGGCGTTGTGCTGCGAGTAATAGAGCTTGAAGGACTCCAGGGTCCTGGCGCATTGGGCCGGGTCCGTGCCCTGGGGCACGGCGCGGCGGATCAGCGTTTCGATGCCGTTGCCCACAAACCGGCACACCTCCTCCCGGCTTCTTTCCCGCAGGCCCTGGCTTTCCAAGGCGAAATTGCAGCTTTTCCACAGGTCGTCCAGGGTGTCCAGCAGGGTTCCGTCCAGGTCAAAGAGGATGGTGGTGTAGCGTGGCATGGGCAGCTCCTTTGCGCGGGATAAAATCCAAGGGATGTCACCTATTATACCCTGGCCTTCCCGGGGACGCAAGCCGGAGGGAAAGGAACGGATTTTGGCAAGCCAGGTCAAGAAACTTCCCCCTTCCTTTGCTACAATGAACGCGGGAGGTGAGAAACCGAATTGGAAACCAGTGTCATGCCAAGCCAGGAGAAAACGGACGCCGTCCTGCGGATGCAAGCCTTCATCGGGGCGCATATCCGGGAGCCCATCACGCAGTTTCAACTGGCCCGGGCCGCGGGATACTCGGAATACTATGCCGCGAGGATTTTCAAGGAGCTGACCGGCACGTCGCCCTTTGAATACATCCGGCGGCTGCGGCTGTCCCATGCCGCCATTGCTTTGCGCGCCCGGCACACAAGGGTCATTGACATAGCCTTCGATTATGTCTTTGACTCCCACGAGGGGTTTACCAGGGCCTTTGCCAAGGAATTTGGCTTCACCCCGAAGGAATACGCAAAGAACCCAAGGCCCATCCGGTTCTTCATGCCGCCGGCCATCCGGGATTTCATCCCCCAAAAACAAGGAAAAGAGGGAAAGGATATGAGCGATACCCCAAGCGCCATTTTCGTCCAGATTGTGGACCGCCCCGCCAGGAAGCTGATTCTGAAAAGAGGCAAAACCGCCGCCGACTATTTTGAGTTTTGCGAGGAAGTGGGCTGCGACATCTGGGACAAGCTATGCGCTGTTCCCGGCGCGCTGTACGAGCCCGTGGGCATGTGGATGCCCGAGAATCTGCGCCCTCAGGGTACCTCCGTCTATACCCAGGGGGTGGAGATACCCTTGCACTGGGAGGGGGAAATCCCGGAAGGCTTTGAGATGATCCAGCTGCCCCCGTGCAAAATGCTGATCTTCCAAGGCCCTCCTTACGAGGAGGAGAACTTCATGGAGGCCATTGACGAGCTATGGAAGCAGACGGCCCGCTACAACCCCGAGCTTTACGGCTATCAATGGGACGAGGCGGTGGCTCCCAAAATCCAGTTGGCGCCCATGGGATACCGGGGATACATCGAGGGCAGGCCCGTAAAGCCCATCAACGGGTAAGCGGATATCAGCGTCAAAAACACGCCCCGGCAAGCCGAGGCGTGTTTTTTAAGCATCCGTATACTTCCCTGTTGACCGCGTGAAACGCGGTCAATGAGCGGGTCCAGGGGCTCAGCCCCTGGTTACACGCACCCCTGGGCCATCATGGCCTCAGCCACCTTCATGAAGCCGGCGATGTTGGCGCCCATCACATAGTTGGTGGGCTTGTCGGCGTAGGTGGCGGCGGCGTCGGCGCACTTGTGGAAGATGCCCTTCATGATATCCTGGAGCTTCTGGTCCACTTCCTCAAAGCTCCAGCTGAGGCGCTGGCTGTTCTGGCTCATCTCCAGGGCGCTGGTGGCCACGCCCCCGGCGTTGGCAGCCTTGGCGGGGGCAAAGAGCACGCCCTTTTCCAGGAAGTAGTCCACGGCCTCCAGGGTGCTGGGCATGTTGGCGCCCTCGCCCACAGCGAAGCAGCCGTTTGCCACCAAAGTCCTGGCGGCGTCGCCGTCCAGCTCGTTCTGGGTGGCGCTGGGCAAGGCGATATCGCACTTCACCTGCCAGATGGCGAGGCAGCCCTCGTGGTACTGGCTGCCCGGGACCCGGTCGGTATACTCCTTGATGCGGCCCCGCTCCACTTCCTTGATCTGCTGTACCACGGCCAAATCAATGCCCTTGGGGTCGTGGATATAGCCGTTGCTGTCGCTCATGGCTACCACGGTGCCGCCCATCTGGGTGATCTTCTCGTGGGCGTAGATGGCCACGTTGCCGCTGCCGCTGATGACCACGGTGCTGCCCTTGACGGACTTGCCGTTATGCTCCAGCATGTTTTGCACGAAATAGCACAGCCCGTAGCCCGTGGCCTCCTTGCGGCCCAGGCTGCCGCCGTAGGGAAGGCCCTTGCCGGTGAGCACCCCTTCATACAGCCCTGTGATGCGCTTGTACTGGCCGTACATATAGCCGATCTCCCGGGCCCCGGTGCCGATGTCCCCGGCGGGCACGTCCGTATCCTGACCGATGTGGCGGTATAATTCCGTCATGAAGCTCTGGCAGAAGGCCATGACCTCCCGGTCGCTCTTGCCCTTGGGGTCAAAATCGCTGCCGCCCTTGCCGCCGCCGATGGGCAGGCCCGTGAGGCTGTTTTTCAGGGTCTGCTCCAGGCCCAGGAACTTGAGGATGCCCAGGTTTACGCTGGGATGCAGCCGTAGCCCGCCCTTATAGGGGCCGATGGCGCTGTTGTACTGCACCCGGTAGGCCCGGTTCACCTGGGTCTTTCCCTTATCGTCTATCCAGGGTACCCGGAAGAGCACCACCCGCTCGGGCTCCACAAAGCGTTCCAGCAGGCCCGCTTGCTCATATTCGGGATGCTTGTCGAACACGGGGGCCAAGCTGTCAAGCATCTCCGTCGCCGCTTGCAGAAACTCTTTCTCGTGCTCGTTGCGGGCCTTCAGCCCGGCCAGTACGCGGGAGGTGTAATCGCTCATATGGAAAACCCCTTCTTCCTCATTGAATTGGGACATGTAGAAATTATACACGAAAAACCCCATAGATGCATGTTTTTTGATTGTATCATGCAGATTTTTGCGGCGGGGTGGCGGGCGGGGGCAGAAGTTTTTGACAAAAAGGCTATTTTGTTGCGGCATGCCGGAGCCTCCCGAAAACCGGGCAAAAGAAAAAGAAGAAATTACCTCTTCTTCCTGCATTTTTATAAATCCGGAGCCTGCCGCCCCCGGCGGCCCAGGCCCCGGGGGGTTATTCCCGGTGCAGCTCCCCGTGGCCCTCCCCGTTCTGGGCCACCCGCAAAAACACGTCCGCCCGGGCCCCGGCGGCGTCCTGCCGGTCGGTACAGGTCAAAAAGGTCTGCAAGCCTTCCGCTGCTTTTAAGAGCGCGTTGCGCCGCCTGGCATCCAGCTCGCTGAACACGTCGTCCAGCAGCAAAGCGGGCTTTTCGCCCATTTCCCGCTCGATCAGGGGAATCTCCCCCAGCTTCATGCTCAGCACCGCCGTGCGAAGCTGGCCCTGGCTGCCAAAGGCCCGGAGCTCCTTGCCCCGCAGCAGCAAAGCCACATCGTCCCGGTGGGGGCCAAAGGAGGTGAACTGGCGCTGCAAATCCTCGCCCCGGCTTCGCCGGAGGCCCTCCAGCATGGTCTTGTAGGGGGTGTCCACGGCGGCCAGGTGCCCCGTATAGCGCATGGCAAAAGGCTCCTCCGGGTCCTCTGCGATGAGGGCGTACTGCCGGGCCGCGCTGATGGCCAGCTCCTCCAAAAACCAGCGGCGGCTCTCCGCCACGGGCACCGCCGCCGAGGCCAGCTGCTCGTCCCAGGTTTCCAGCTGGGCGTCGAAGTCCTCCATGGGCCATTGCCGCTGGGCCTTCAGCAGCGCGTTGCGGCTGTCCAGAACGGACAGGTAGTTTTTCAGGGCCTTCAAATAGCTGGGGCGGATCTGGGAAAGCTGCATGTCCACAAAGCGCCTGCGGGCTGCGGGGCCGTCCCGGACGATGCGGATGTCCTCCGGGGAGAACATGACGCAGGTGGCGTGCCCCATCATGTCCCCGATCCGCTGGGCGGGCTTGCCGTAGAGCAGCACCCGCTTCTGGGGCTTCTCAAAGGGGTACAGCCGCACCTCCACCTCATGCTTGCCGTCCAGCCGCTGGGTCTGCCCATGGACCAAGGCCACGCTTTCCCCCTGGGCGATCATCTCCCGGTCCCCGGAGGTGCGGTGGCTGCGCCCCAAAGACAGCAGGTGCATGGCCTCCAGCACGTTGGTCTTGCCAGCGCCGTTGGGCCCGTACAGCACCGTGGTGCCCGGGGAGGGTTGCAGCTCCAAAAAGGGGTAGTTGCGAAAGGACTGAAGCCGAAGCAGAGTGAAACGCATGCCATGCTCTCGCTTTCTTTTGCGGGGAAAGGGGCCTGGGCCTCCGGGCCTTATCCCCTGCGGGTGATTTCGACCACAGCGTCTTTTTCCGTGAGTGCGTTGCCAAACACGTCCTTGCCCATGATTCCGTAGCGGTGGATGCGCAAAGTATCGCCGTCCAGGGCCTGGACGTCCAGGAAGCCCGTTTGCAGCACGCGCCGCTCCCTGCGCTGGTTCAGCAAGGCGCTGACGGCGCTCCAGTGGGTGGCGTCCCCCTGCTCCCAGACCATGGGGGCCCGGTTCCAGGGATCGGCCATGCCTTCCATGCCCATCTCGTCCCCGTAGTACACCGAGGGCATCCCCGGCAAGGCGCAGAGCAGCTTCAGGGCCTCCAGATGGCGCTTTTTGGCCTGGGAAAGCTGTGTTTCGTTTAGGCGGATCTTCCGGGACTCCTCCCTGGGCAGCTGAATGGCCCCCTCCTGGTCGTACCCGGCCATGGCGTTGAGGATGCGCACCCGGTCGTGGCTGCCCAGCAGGTTCATCAAAGCGTAGTAAAAGGGTGCGGGGTACACCTCCCGCTGGTGAAGGATCACCCGGCGGAGCTGGTGGGCGTTGATGTGCCCGGTGAAGAAGTCGATGACGGCCCTGCGGAGGGGGTAGTTCATGACGCTGTCCAGGGTATCCCCCAGGCAATAGCTGCGGGGCACCCCATAGGAAACCTTGTTGCTGGCGTCCTCCCAGACCTCGCCCAGGAGGATGGCCTGGGGATCGGCGACCTTCACGGCCCGGCGCATATCCCGCAACAGGGGCATGGGCAGCTCATCCGCCACATCCAGCCGCCAGCCGCCGGTTCCCCGCTTCACCCAGCGGGGGAGGATGCCGTCCTTTTCATTGAGCAGGTAGGTCTGGTAGTCCGGGTTGTCCTTTTCCACGGCGGGCAAGGTGTAAATGCCCCACCAGGCGTTGTATTTTTCCGGAAAATCCTCAAAGCGGTACCAGGCAAAGTAAGGGGACGCGGGGCTTTGGTAGGCTCCCAGGCTGTCGTAATGGCCGAAGCGGTTGAAGTACCGGCTGTCCGCCCCGGTATGGCTGAACACCCCGTCCAGCAAAAGGGTAAAGCCCCGGGCCCGGGCCGCCAGCACCAAAGAGTCAAAGGCCTCGTCGTCCCCCAAAATGGGGTCGATCTCCTCGTAGCTGCCGGTATCGTAGCGGTGGTTGGTGCGGGCCCGGAAGATGGGGTTCAGGTACAGGACCGACACCCCCAGGGCCGACAGGTAATCCAGCTTCTGGCGGATGCCGCTGAGGGTGCCGCCGAAGAAGTCCAGGGCCCGGTTGTCTCCGTTCTCCGGGTCCGGGTCCAGGTTGGGGGCCTCCTCCCAGCTTTCGTGGAAGGCGGCCTCGGGGTGGGCGGCCTTGATTTTCCGCAGGCGACCCTTCATGCCGTTGCTGTCCCGGAAAAACCGGTCCGGGAAGACCTGGTACATCACGCCCTCCCGCAGAAAGGCCGGGGTTTCAAAGGCCGGGTCGTAGACCGTGACCTGGTAGCTGTTCATGCCCCCCCATTGTACCTGGCCCTGGCCCCCCAACTGGTCCTGGGCGTTGCCATAACAAAGCTCCTTTTGGTCCCGGGGGATAAGGAAATCGTACCAGAACAGCATGGGCTGACGGGGTACGGCGAGGGTGGCCTCAAAGAGGCGCTCCCCTATCTTCACCATAGGCAGGCGGCTTTCCTGCCCGTCCCAGGTGCGCAAGGTCACGGCGTCGCTTTCGTCGCACAAAAAGCGCAGTCGCAGGGTTCCTCCCGCCTGGATGCCGCCCTGGGGGTCCCGGTAGGAGAGATCGTGGGAATCGTGAAACAGCATGCTCTTTCCTCCAATTTCGTGCCCCTCATGATACCATGAACCCGGCCCCAACGCAAATAGGGCTCCTGTTCCCGGAGCCACACCGCGCCCCCGGCAGGGCATGCCGCTTTAGCATGTGCCGGGGGCCCGGGGAGTATGCTTTTTTCCGGGGGCTTCCAGGGGTTCCACCCCTGGACCCCGCCAGGGCCTGAGGCCCTGGACCCGCCTTTACGCTTTCACTGAAACTGGAAGAAGTGCAGCTCCCCTACCACGTCCACCAGCACGGCTTCCACGTCCTCCCGATGCTCCCGCAGATAGGGCAGCAGCGCGGGAGGCAGCTCCTGGGAAGCGGACACAAAGACCACCTGGTCCCGCAGGAAATCCCGGGCTGAAAAGGAAGGGCCGTCGATGCCGAAACGGGCCAGCTGACCGTACCAGCTGGGGGTGCGGCAATACCAATCCCCCCAGATCATCAAATTGTGGGGCACCCCCTGGGAAGTATCCGGGAAGAGCCGGGTATCCCGCAGGAGGTTGGGCGTATACAAAAACAGCTTGTCCGGATGGGCCAGCCCATAGGCCTCCAGCTGCGCCTGCCGCATGGGGGACACCTGATCCGGCCGGGCCTTCAGCTGCCGCCAGGTGAGGGCGAAATGCCCCGCCGCAAGACCGATGCATAGGACGCACAGCGCCGCCGCCAGCGCGCGCTTACAGGGGGGCGCCTCCTTGTGCCGGTCCCGGGGCAGCGCCAGGGCAAGGAGCAGGGCCCCGGCGGGCAGCCACACGCTGTCCACCGCCCGGCCCAGGAAGCGGCCCCCCATCCCCAAGTACAGCAGCATCCCCAAGGCCAGAACCACCGCGCCCAGGCCTCCCCAGGCCCTTAGCGGCTCCTTTTCAGCCCCGGCCAGGGCCCGCCAAACAGCGGCGGCGCAAAGCAACAGTAAAAGGCCCCCTGAAAAAAGGTAGGCGCTGTGGGCGGCAAAGAAGGCCCCCACCACCCCAAAGGCCGAAAGGAGCGGGGGCAGCACGCCGGCATCAGCCCCTTGCCCGGGGAGGCGGGCCAGGCGCTCCAGCGCTTCTG
>JARKQO010000555.1 GCA_029974855.1 Eubacteriales bacterium | reverse complement strand
CCTTTGACATGGGCATGCTGCTGGCGGAGTGCCAGCGCATGGGCGTCTCCTATGCCCCCCCGGTGCTGGACACCTTGGTGCTGGCCCGGCGGCTCTACCCCGCCCAGAAAAGCCACCGCCTGGGGGCCGTGTGCCGGCTGCTGGGGGTATCCCTGAAAAACGCCCACCGGGCTGTGCACGACGCCACGGCCACGGCCCAATGCCTCCAAAAGATGTTTGAGGCCATAGCGGCCTTGGGGGTGAACACCCTTTCCCAGATGGAGGCCGCCGTTAGCGGGGAAAGCATGGGCAACTCCCGCCACATCATCTTGCTGGCCAAAAGCCAAAAGGGCATGGAGAATTTGAACCGGCTGATCTCCGAAAGCCATCTGCGCTTTTTCCGCCGCCATCCCAACATGCCCCGGCACCTGGTTCAGAAGTACCGGGAGGGGCTGATTCTGGGCTCCGCCTGCGAGGCCGGGGAGCTGTTTACCGCTATGGTGGAGGGCAAGCCCCAGGCGGAGCTGGAGCGGATCGCGGCCTTCTATGATTATTTGGAGATTCAGCCCGTGGGCAACAACGCCTTTATGATCTGCGAGGGCCTGGCCCCGGACGAGGAACAGCTGCGGGACTTCAACCGCCGCATCGTGGCCTTGGGGGAGAAGCTGGGCAAGCCCGTGGTAGCCACCGGGGACGTGCACTTCCAAAACCCGGGGGACGCGGTGTACCGGGCCATCCTCCAGGCGGGGCTGGGGTATGACAGCTGCGACGACCAACCCCCCCTCTACTTCAAAACCACCGGGGAAATGCTGGCGGAATTCGCCTACCTGGGGCCGGAAAAGGCCCGGGAGGTGGTGATTACCGCCCCGGCCGCCATCGCCGCCCAGGTGGAGGACCTGCGGCTTTTCCCCAAGCACCCCAAGGATGAGGAGACCTTCCAGCCCTTCTGGCCCGAGGCCGCCGGGGATATTGAAAGCATGTCCTGGGAGCGGGCCAAAGCGCTGTATGGGGACCCCCTTCCGGAGCTCATCGAGGCCCGGCTCCGCAAGGAGCTCAAAAGCATCATCGGCTATGGCTTTGCCACCTTGTACTCCATCGCCCAGAAGCTGGTGCGCAAATCCCTGGACGACGGCTACCTGGTGGGCAGCCGGGGCTCCGTGGGCTCCAGCTTTGTGGCCACCCTCTGCGGCATCACCGAGGTGAACCCTTTGCCCCCCCACTACCGCTGCGATACCTGCCACAGCGTGCGCTTTACGGACCCCTCCCTGGCCTCCGTGGGGGTGGATTTGCCCGACGCGGTATGTGAGGTTTGCGGCAACCCCCTGGTGAAGGACGGCTTTGACATCCCCTTTGAGGTGTTTTTGGGCTTTGAGGGGGACAAGGTGCCGGATATCGACCTGAACTTCTCCGGGGAATACCAGCCCAGGGCCCATGCCTACATCGAGGAGCTCTTTGGCAAGGGCTATGTGTTCCGGGCCGGCACCATCGGCAGCCTGGCGGAAAAGACCGCCTACGGCTTCGCGGCCAAATACCTGGAGGACAGGGGCATCGCGGCGGGCCGGGCCCACAAGGAGCGCCTGGCCGCGGGCTGCATCGGCGTGAAGCGCACCACGGGCCAGCACCCCGGCGGCATCGTGGTGCTGCCCAAGGAATACGATATCAACCAGTTTACCGCCATCCAGCATCCCGCGGACGACGCCCAGGGCGATGTGATCACCACCCACTACGACTTCGGAAGCATGCACGACATCCTGGTGAAGCTGGACTGCCTGGGCCACGACGACCCCACCATGATGCACAGGCTGGAGGAATCCACGGGCATCGGCTACAAGTCCATCCCCCTGGACGATCCCCAGGTGATGAGCCTGTTTACCAGCCCAAAGGCCCTGGGGGTGGACAGCCGGCAGATCCTCTGCGAAACCGGCACCTTGGGCGTGCCGGAGTTCGGCACCTCCTTTGTGCAAGGGATGCTGGGGGATACCCGGCCCACCACCATGGAGGAGCTGATCCGCCTCTCGGGCCTTAGCCACGGCACGGACGTATGGCTGGGCAACGCCAAGGACCTCATCGACAACCACATCGCCACTTTGAGGCAGTGCATCTGCACCCGGGACGACATCATGAACTACCTGATCTCCATGGGCGTGGACAGCAAAATGAGCTTTGACGCCATGGAATCCGTCCGCAAGGGCCGGGGCCTGACCCCTGCCACGGAGATGGCCATGAAGGACAAAAATGTACCGGATTGGTTTATTGACAGCTGCAGAAAAATCAAGTATATGTTTCCTAAAGGCCACGCGGTGGCCTACGTCACCATGGCTCTGCGGGTGGCCTGGTACAAGGTGTACCATCCCCTGGCCTACTACGCGGCCTACTTTTCCATCCGGGCGGACGGCTTTGACGCGGCCCGGATGCTGCTCAGCGCTGAAAGCCTCCGGGCTTTGCTCAGGGAGATGGACGCCAGGGAAGAAAAGCTCAGCGTAAAGGACAAGCAGGAGCAAAACGCCTACCGGATGCTGCTGGAAATGCAGCAACGGGACATCCGCATGTTGCCCGTGGATTTGTACAAAAGCCACGCCAGCCGCTTTTTACCGGAGAACGGGGCCCTGCGCTGCCCCTTCACCTCCGTCAGCGGCTTTGGGGAGGCCGCCGTGCAGGGGATTTTGGAAACCCGGGACCCGCAAAAGCCCTATCTGTCCGTGGAGGATTTGCGGCTTCGGGCACGGCTGGGGGTCAGCGCCATCGACATGCTGCGCCAGCAGGGCGCCTTGGAGGGGTTACCGGAAACCAGCCAGGTGGATTTGTTCTCCTTTTTATGATCCTGCCAGAACAAGGCAGGCCGGCCCATGGAACTTTGAACGGTTGGTTTCGTCTATTGCCGTGAGACCCTTTTGAAACGGAGGAAGTAGCATGAATAACAAACGACGGATTGTCTTTTGGCTTTTGCTGGCCCTGGCTTTCCTGCCCCAACTCGGCGCCTGGAACACGGCCAAGGCCCAGGGGCCCGAGGTGGAGCTTTACGGCCTGGTAACCGAGGTGCTGGACGGCGGCATTTTGCTGGCGGATGAGCAGCTGGGGGACGTGGTGCTCAACGTGGACGCGGAAACCGTGCTGGAGGGCATCCTGGCGGAGACCCCTTTGGAGAAGGGCATGTATGTGTATGCCAAATACAACGGCATCCTCACCCGGTCCTTGCCTCCCCAGGCCCATGCGGACCGCCTGGCCTGCTATATCCTGGAGGGCACCGTAAGCCAGGTGCTGGACGGCCAGGTGTTGGTTTCCGGGGACAAAATCTTCGGGGACGCCATCGTGCGCCTGGGGGCCCAGCATCCCCATGTGCTGGGGGGCGTGCCCATCAAGGTATACTACAACGGCACCATGGCCATGAGCATGCCGCCCCAGGTGGCGGCCAGCTACGTGGTGGTGCCCGTGCTGACGGGCACGGTGAAAAAGGTGAGCGAGGATAGCTTTTCCTTGGCCACCCAGGACCAGCAGCTCTACACCGTGCAGGTGGACGGCCTGACCTTGCTGCCCAGCTCCTGGTTTGAGGGGCGGCTGGAAGGCAGGACCATCACGGTCTATTACGACGGTACCATCGAAAAGGGCGGCGTCCTGCGCTCCCTGGCGGTGGTGGACCCTTCCGCCATTACCCAGGAGCCCACCCTCATCCCTGAGTTGGAGCCCGCCGAAACGCCTGTGCCGGAACCCACCCAGAAGGACCCCACCCCATCAGCGCCCGGCCCGGAGGTCACTCAGGAGCCCGGCCCCTCGCCTTCCCCGGTTCCCACCGCCACCCCGGCGGCTACCTCAGGGGAGGTGCCGGAGAACCTGCCCTCCCCCACCCCGGTGGCGAAGCCCTGATGTGGGAAGCATAGCGGCTGATCCAGAATTTGGCAAAGACAGTCCTGGCGCGCCGGGGCTGTCTTTGCTTTGCCTTTTATTTTTCTCCATGGTATAATCATCCCTGATCGTTTTCCCTTTTCTTCGCCCTGATCCTTTTCCCAAGGAGGACTTCCCTATGGTCCAAACCCCGGACCCCGTTTTGGCAGCGGCCGCCGCCCTGAGGCGAAAAACCTTCCCGGATTGGCCCAGGCTGCTGGCCTATGCCGCTGTCTTTGCCTTCTCTTTATGGATGTATTCCTGGCAGTACCAATTTACGGTCACGGATTTCCGCGTCCACGCCGGCATCGCCGGCGAGTTCAACTTCGCGGATTTGCACAGCATCACCAGCCGCCTGGCCTACCCGGCCTGGCATTTGTGCGTGGCTGTGCTGTACCAGCTGGGCATGCCGCTGATTTGGGCCGCCTCCGTGGTCACCGCGGCGGCCAAGGTGGTGGGCATGTACCTCGGCTATCTCCTGCTCACCGTCATCGCCGGGGAGGGGGTACAGCGCAAATGGATCACCTTGGCGGGCTTTTTGCTGATGCTGGTGACGGGGATTCTGATCCCCGGGGTCAACGACGCGGTGTACAAGGGGGTGGGCTCCCCCAACGTATGGCATAACCCCACCCAGATGATGGTGACGGTGTCCATGCTGCTGTGCGTTCCCTATGTGGCCCACTGCTGGTATGAGTTTCAGCGGCTCCTGCCCCGGCAGGGGCGGAAGACTTTGCTGCCCTGGGGCAAGGCCGCGCTGCTGGCGGCGCTGCTGATGTTCTCTCTGGCCAGCAAGCCCACCTTCATGCAGGCCTTTTTGCCCGCCTGCGCCCTGTTCTTCTTGGTCCAGTGGGTCCGGCATCCGGGGAACAGCCGCTTTTTCCTCCAGATGGCGCTGGTATTCCTGCCTGCGGCCCTTTACTTCCTGTTGCAATACCTCTACTACACCGGGGTGGTGGTGCCCTATACCAGCGGGGTGGAGTTCGGGGTCACGGCCCAAAGCGCCTGGCTGGCCCTTCGGGGCATTCTCATCACCTGCGCCTTCCCCCTGTATGTGCTGCTGTGCTGCCACCACAAGGGCATGGGCAAGGACCCCATGCTGAAGATCACCTTGCTGCTGGTTTTGGTCAGCGCCCTGGAGAGCATGTTCTTCCGGGAGACGGGGCTGCGGCTGGGCCACGGCAACTTCAACTGGGCCAGCATGAGCGCCTCCTTGATGCTGTGGGTGCTGATGCTGGGCCGGTTCCTGGGCTCCTTGGCCGCCTACGGCAAGGGCCCCAAATCCCCCTGGCGCACCCTCGCCTTTGGGGTGGGCTTTGGGCTGCTGCTGTGGCATGTGTTCTCCGGCGGGTATTATATCTGGTACCTGTTCACCAGCCATAATTCCTTCTAGCGTCCCAAAAGAGGGGCAAGGCCCCTTGCGCCGGCGCTGGCATGGGCCAAAGACGGCGGCGGCCGCAGCCGCCCGGAAAGGAGAACAGCCATGGAGCCTCTTGGCAGCCCGACAGCGGAGATTTTGGCCTTTTTGGACGCCCGGGGGATTCCCTACGGGTTTTTCCAGCATGAACCGGTATTCACCATGGAAGCGTGCCTGGAGCTGCCCTTTGTGGACGATACCGTCACCTTCTGCAAAAACGTGTTCCTGTGCAACCGGCAGCAGACTCTCTACTACCTCATGCTGCTGCGGCCCCACACGGCCTTCCGCACCTCGGTGGTGAGCAAGGCCCTGGGGGTTTCCAGGCTGAGCTTCGCCCCCCAGGACGCGCTGCCCCGGCTGCTGAACCTGACGGCGGGGGCCGTGAGCCCCCTGGGTTTGTACTTTGACAAGGCCCATGCCATCACCCTCTGCTATGAAAAGGCGGTGCGGGACACGGCCAAAATCGCCTTCCACCCCTGCGACAACCGGGCCACGGTGGTGCTGCCGCAGGAGGCCTTCTGGGAGAGAGTGCTGCCTTTGCTCCAGGTGAGCCCGGTGCCGGTGGAGTTGGAATGCGATACGGCCCCATGATACCAAGGGGAGGGATTCTCCATGAAACACGTTCTCCCAACGGTTGCCCCCGCCCGGCGCGCCGCCGCGGCAGCCCTGGCCGTCTCCGCTTTGGCCCTGTGGCGCATGCCCTCCTTTTTGGGGGTGCCTGAGGGAGGTTCCCTGCCCGCCCTTTGGGCCATGGGCTTTGCCTTGGGGGCGGCGCTTTTTCTGCTGCTGCGCCATGCCTTCGCCTGCGGGGACGGGCGCTTGAAGCGCAACGCCTTCCTGCTGGGGCTGCTGTTTGCCTGCCTCACCTGGGCGGGCCGGGAGCTGAACGCCAAGGGTGGCTTTACGCCCCTCACCTGGGCCGTAGCCCTGGACGGGCTGCTGACCCTGGCGCTTTTTGCGCCGGTCTATGGCTCCGGGCTGCTGCTTTTGTACCAAGGCGCGGAAAGGCTTGCCCGCCGCCCGGCCCCGGAGAAGCCCGAATCCCTGTTCAGCCGCCTTTTGGGCAACGGCTTTGTGGTGTTCCCGCTGCTGCTGCTGTGCTGGATTCCCGTCTGGCTTGCCTTTTGGCCCGGCACCTTCGGCCTGGACGCCGCCACGCAGTTTTACACCTATCTGGACGGAGCCCACAGCACCCACCACCCGCTGCTGCACACCCTGTTTTTGGGAGCGTGCATGACCTTGGGCATCGACATGGACCCGGAGGGGTACGCCACCTTGGGGATTGCCGCCTACAGCCTGGCGCAGATGGTGTTATTGGCCGCCATGCTGGCCTATGGCTGTTCCTGGCTGCGGCGCATGGGCGCGCCCCTGTGGGCCCGGCTCGGGGCGACGCTGCTGTTTGGCCTGTTTCCCTTCTATCCCCTCTGGTCCTTCTGCGCCCATAAGGACGTGTTGTTCAGCGGCCTGGTGATGCTGCTGGCCCTGGAGCTGGCGGATTTGTGGCGGGAGGGCTTTGCAGCCCTCCGCTCCCCCCTGCGGGTCCTGCGCTTTGGGCTCATCGCGGTGCTGATGATGCTCCTGCGCCACAACGGCCTTTACGCCCTGTGCCTTCTCCTGCCCTTTGCGCTGCTGTGGGCCAAGGGAGCCCGGGGGCGGGTGGCGCTGCTGCTGCTGGGCTGCGTGGCCGGGTACCTGCTGGGTACCGGCGCCTTGGTCTGGGCCACGGAGGCGGAGGGGGGCAGCCAGGTGGAGATGCTCTCCATCCCGCTGCAGCAAATGGCCCGGACCCTCCGGGAGGACCCCGAAGCTTTGGCGGAGGAGGACCGGGAGCTGCTGGACGCCATCTATGGGGACGGCTATGTGGAGTATTACGAGCCCCAGGTGGCGGACCCGGTAAAGTGGGCCATTGACAGCGAGGCTGCGGAGGAGCGTTTGCCGGAGCTGCTGTCCCTGTGGGCCCGGCTGGGGGTGGGCCATGGGAAGGCCTACTGGGAGGCCTTTTTGCTGCAAAACCTGCCCTACCTGCTGCCAGGGGCCCAGATGCTGTACCGCTTTGACCTGGGCATCGCCCCTATCGATCTGTACCCGGTCCAGGAGCATTCCTATCTGCCGGCGCTGCGGGCCCTCTACGAGGCCTATGACAAAACCCTTTCTTTTTTAGGCTTGCCGGGGGTGCACCTGCTTTCCGATACCGCCTTCTATGTCTGGGCCTGCCTGGCGGGGCTGGGGCTGGCCCAATACCGCCGCCAGCGCCATTGGATGGTTGCCTTCGCCCTGTTGCTGGGGGTATGGGTCACCTGCCTGCTGGGGCCCGTGGCGCTGATGCGCTATATGCTGGGCTTCTTCTATGCCATGCCCTTGCTGCTGGCCGCCATGCTGACCCCGGGGAAGCATCCCGTCCCCCTTGCCGATAGGCCATTACAATCCCAAGGAGGTCTTTCATGATTCGCAACATCGTCTTTGACATGGGGGATGTGCTGTTGGACTACCGCCCCATGACCACCTGTCTCCGCTTGGCGGAAAATCCCCAGGAGGCCCGGCTTCTGTGCGAAGCCGTGTTCCGCATTCCCCAATGGGAGCGGGAGTATGACCAAGGGACCATTTCCGAGGAGGACATGCTCGCCCACATCCAGGCCCCCCTTCCCACCCAGGGGCTGAAGGAGCGGGCCGCCCGCATTTTTAACGAGTTTCACCTGGACGCCCTCACCCCCCATCCGGGGATGGAGCCGCTGCTCCAGAGTCTCTTAGACCGGGGCTTTTCCCTGTACCTGCTTTCCAACACCGCCCTGCGGTTTGAACGCTTCCGGCACCTGATCCCCTGTGTGGACCGCTTCCAGGGCCTGCTGCTCTCCGCCCAGGAACACCTGCTGAAGCCCAGCCTGGCCATTTATCAGCGTTTCTGCGAAAAATTCTCCTGCCAGCCGGAGGAATGCCTGTTCATCGACGACCGCCAGATGAACATCGACGGGGCCATGGCTGCGGGCATGGCGGGCTATTGCTTTGAGGACGGGGACGCGGCAAGGCTTCAGGCGTTTTTGGAGGCCCTTCCCGGACCCAAGGGCTGATAGCATCCGGCCGATCCTATCCCCAAGGGATCGCCCCTTCCCATCCATTTCTGAAATAGCGAGGAAAAGAAAGAAATAATGAGATTCCGTGAGAAAGAGGGCAAATCTGTTGCCCTCTTTCTTCTTTGTTGACCTTCTTTGACCATTATAGCCCTTTTCTTATTTTGACCTTCTTTGACCAACATGCTATGCTATGACCACGGAAGAGAGTTCCCAATGGAGCCCCTTCCCTCCAAAAACATTTCAAGGCCCTATGGCCCACGAAAAAGGAGGAAATCGCATGTATTCTCTCATGCCCTATTACAACCGCACCCTGTGCCGTCCGGTGGACAACAGCTTTATCCGCTCCTTCTTTGACATGACCGACCTGTTCGGCTCCCCGGCCTTCCGGGTGGACGTGAAGGAGATCGAGAACGGCTACCTGCTGGAGGCGGAGCTCCCCGGCGTGCCCAAGGATCAGATCAACCTGTCCGTGGAGGACGATGTGCTGACCCTCAGCGCCAACATGAATGAGGAGAAGCGGGAGCAGCGGGATGGCTACCTCCACAGCGAGCGCCGCAGCGGTCACATGGAGCGCCATTTCAACATGGAGGGCATCGATACCACCGCCATCACCGCCGCCTACGAGAACGGCGTGCTGGCCGTGACCTTGCCCAAGCAGAAGGCCGAGGATAAGCCCGAGGCCCGGAAGATCGACATCGGCTAAGGAGGGCATCCCCGGAGGGAAGCAGAACCCTGGTACGTAGGGAGGCTGCCGCGTGACGCGGCAGCCTCCCTCTTTCAATAGCGCGGCTATTTTGCTTGATGGCCTATGGGGAAAATGCTATACTGCCCCGTAAGGGGTGAATGCCCGTGTCGTTTGTGGTTTTTGTGATGGCGGCTCTCCCGGTGATGGCCATAGCCTACCTGTTATCCGCACGCCATCATCACCGGGCCCTGATCCGGAAGCTGAAAAGCCAATGGGGCCAGGCGGCGTCCGGCTGTTCCCTGGACCCGGACGCCCTGGCTGACATCTCCCGTTACTGGCGTGAGCTGTATGCCCCCCAGGGCAGAAGCGACTGCATCGACGATATCACCTGGAACGACCTGGACATGGACGCGGTATTCCAATATCTCAACCGTACCCAAAGCAACGTGGGGGAAGAGATGCTCTACGCCATGCTGCGGGAAATCGGCGTGGAAGAGGAGACGCTGCGCCGCCGCAATGCCTGGATTCAGGCCCTGGGGGAGGATCAACCCAACCGGCTTCAGCTCCAAAGAAGAATCTGCAAGATCGGCAAAGAGCGGTACCATGGGGTTTACCCTTTTTTAACCCGCCCGTTTGAGAAGCGCCCCGCCCATCCGTGGGTTTACTATCTCCTGGCCTTTGCGCCTATCCCGTTTGTGGTCCTTGGCTTTCTCCACCCCGCTTGGCTGTTGGGTGTCGCGGGTTCCTTTGTGGTAAACATGGTGGTGTACTACCGCTGCCAAACAGTTTGGATGCCCGAGTATCACGCCATACGGCACTTGGCCGCTGTGTTGCATTGTGCCCGGCACTTGCAAAAATACCATATCAAGGAGATGGACGACGCGGCGGCGGAGTTGCGCGCCCTGTGTGCGCATCTGAAACCCATCGCCCGGTGGAACGCCTTGTATGCCATGGAACCGGACAGCAGCCAGGACTTTCTGACGCCCTATGTGCGCATTGCCTTTCAGCTGGATATGATCAGCCTCACAAGGCTGGCGGTGTTTATACGCAACCACAGAAAGGAGGTGGCGCGCCTATACGCTCTGGTGGGCGAACTGGACGCCTGCATTGCCGTCGCCTCTGTGCGAGCGTCCCTTCCCACGTACGCCATTCCGGAATTTTTGCCCGAGGCCCGTGTATCCGCCGAAGGCCTGGCCCATCCCCTGGTGGCGAATCCTGTGCGCAACTCTATGGACTGGGGAGAGAACGCGCTGATCACCGGCTCCAACGCCTCGGGCAAATCCACCTTCGTGAAGGCGCTGGCCTTGAACGCCCTGTTCGCCCAAAGCATCTGCACCTGCTGGGCCCAGCGCTTCGCCATGCCACGGGCCCAGATTTTCAGCTCCATGGCGCTGCGGGATGACGTACAGGGCGGGGACAGCTACTTTATCGTGGAGATCAAAAGCCTCAAGCGCATTTTAACCGCCCTGCGGGAGGACAGGGTGACGCTGTGCTTCATAGACGAAATCCTGCGGGGAACCAATACGGTGGAGCGGATCGCCGCTTCCTCCTCTTTGCTGCGGTACCTGGACCGGGAAAATGTGCTGTGCATCGCGGCAACCCATGATGTGGAACTGACGCAGATGCTGACCACGTACCGGCAATATCACTTCCGGGAGGAAATGACCCCCCAGGGGATGGCCTTCTCCTACCGGTTGATGGAGAGGCCCTGTGATACCCGGAACGCCATTATGCTGTTGGAGCGGATGGGCTTTCCGCCCCAGGTGACCGCCTTTGCCCAGGAGAGGGCGGCCCATTTTGACGCCACGGGAAAATGGTGGTAGCCCAGCGCTGCCGCCATTGCGTGTCCACAAAGTGGCTCCGCCACTTTGCAGCGTTTGTACCCGCCCCCTGCTGGCTGCGCTCCGGGCCGGGGAAGGATATCAGCCCAACTTCTCCCCAATGGCAACCTCATCCAGCAGGCCCTCGTCTAAAGCCCGGTACAGATAGCGGGCGGCCAGCGAGGCGTAAGGGCTCCAATGGGCGCACCTTTCCGAGACTGCCGCCGGCTTTACATCCTCCGTCTTATACAGCTTTTGGTATGCCTGCAAAAAAGCGCCATCCTCATAGGGCAGTACATCTGGCCGATCCATCACGAAGATCAGGAACATTTTCGCCGACCAGGGACCCAGGCCGTACAAGGCTGTGATCCGCTTGATGACCTGGTAGTCCGGCAGGGCATGAAGCCCGCTCAGGTAGTCCGGGGTATCCCGCACCAGTTCCGCCAACCGCAACAGGGACACGGCTTTTGTATTGGACAGCCCAATGCCGCGCAATGCCGGAATATCCAGCCGCAGGACCTCCCCGGCGCACAGGGCGCCGCCGCAAAGGGCATACAGACGGGCCGTGATGGCGGCGGCGACTTTGCTGGACAGCATCTGCCCCACGATGGTTTCGGCCAAGGACGCGAAGGGATCGGCATCCACCTGATACCGAAGCTCTCCGCACCTGGCGATGAGGCTGGACAGCCTAGGGTCCACCCCGCGCAGGTGCGCAATAGCGGGCGAGTCCAAAGTATGGATGATCAAAGCTCTTCACCTCTGTTGTTCCCCTCAGCCTTGGGCCTCCAGCAGCTTTTCCGCCTCCGCCCGCAGCAGCTCCAGAAGCGCCTGGGCCTTGTCCTCATCCCTGGCGTTCACGTTCACGTAAAGCTTGATCTTGGGCTCCGTGCCGCTGGGCCGCACGCACACGAAATGCCCGCCCTCCATGGCAAAATACAGCACGTCACTTTCAGGGTACTCCATCCGGCGGACCTGGCCCGTGGCCATGTCCGTTTCCGTGCCCGCCATAAAGTCCAGGGTCCGGCTCACCTGCACCCCGCCGATCTCCCGGGGCGGGTCCTGCCGGATCCGGGCCATGATCTCCCCCATCACCTTCAGGCCGTCAATGCCCGGCAAGGTGGTGGAATCCACATACTCCAGGTAGAAGCCGAAGGTTTGGAAAATTTCCTCCATCACTTCCCAGAGGGTCTTGCCCTGGGCGCCGTAATAGGCGGCGGCCTCGGCGATGAGCATGGAGGCGTTGACCCCGTCCTTGTCCCGCACAAAGGTGCTGCTCAAATAGCCGTAGCTTTCCTCAAACCCAAAGAGGAAGGTGTGCTCCCCCGTGTCCTCAAAGCGCTGAATCCTCTCGCCGATAAACTTGAAGCCCGTGAGGGTATCGTACAAAGCCACGCCGAAATGGGCGCAGATGGCCCGGGCCAGCTCCGTGGACACGATGCTCTTCACCACCGCGCCGTTTTGCGGCAAAAGGCCCTGCTCCTGCTTGCCGCTTAAAATGTAGTAGAGCATCAAACAACCGATCTGGTTGCCGCTCAGCAGCCGAAACTGGCCGCTCCCGTCCCGCACGGCCACCCCCAGCCGGTCACAGTCCGGGTCTGTGCCGAAGATGGCGTCCGCCCCCACCTCCTTGGCCAGCTGGATAGCCAGGGCAAAGGCGGCGGGGTCCTCGGGGTTGGGCACCTTGATGGTGGAAAAGTTGGGGTCCGGGGCCTCCTGTTCCTTTACCACGCTCACATTGGTAATGCCGATCTCCTGGAGGATCCGGCGCACCGGCACATTGCCGCTGCCGTGCAAGGGAGTGTACACGATTTTCAGGTCCTTCCCAGCCTCCCGGACGATCTCCGGATGGATGGACAGGGTTTTCACCCGGCGCATGTATTCGTCGTCCACGTCCTCATTGCCGATGATCCGCAGCAGGCCCCGCTCCAGGGCCTGGCTCTCGGTCATCAGCCTGGCGTCCCCAAAGCCCAGGGCTTCGATGGCGGCGGTCACCGCCTGGGCGGTTTCGGGGCCGATCTGGGCCCCGTCCTCCCCGTAGACCTTGAAGCCGTTGAACTGGGGCGGGTTGTGGCTGGCGGTGATTACCACCCCGGCGGCGGCCTTCAAATGGCGTACCCCAAAGGACAGCAACGCCACCGGGCGCAGCGCGTCAAACAAAAAGGCCTGGATGCCGTTGGCGCACAGCACCAAGGCGGTTTCCCTGGCAAACTCGGGGCTCATGCGGCGGCTGTCATAGGCGATGACCACGCCCCGCCGGGGGTTTTGGGGATCGGCCTTCAGGAAGTCCGCCAGGCCCTGGGTGGCACGGCGCACCGTGTACAGGTTCATGCGGTTCATGCCCGCCCCCAGCACGCCCCGCATCCCCGCGGTGCCGAAGCTCAAATCCCGGTAAAAGCGGTCCTCGATCTCCTTCTCATCCCCAGCGATAGCCTCCAGCTCTGCCCGGGTGGCTTCGTCCTGGGCGAAATCCCGCAGCCACGCCTCGTAATTCTGCCGGTAGTTCATAGCCAAGCCCCTTTCCGCATCCCTTGGGATGGCGGCCGCCACGGCCCGCCATCCCTTTTTTTCATTATAGTGGAATTTGCCTTTCTTTGCAAACACAAAGCAAGTCCTCCTCCCCTGCCGCATAGCCTTTTCTATGGGCAAAGCAGTCCCTTCTGTCCGCGCATTTTCAGGAGAGGAGGCCCCGGGGTGAACCGACGCACCTCCATCCTTTGCAGCCTGCTGCTGACGGCGGCGCTGCTGTTGGCCTTGCCCTCCTTGCTGGAGGGCCTTCCCCCCTGGGATGGGCAGCGCATGGCCCCGCGCCTGCGGCCTGCCAAAACCCAGCCCTTGGTGGTCTGGCTTCTCACCGATCCCACCGGGGGCGGTACCTTTCTCTCCCGGCAGATCTCCCTGTTTGAAAAACAAAACCCCGGAGTGCGGGTATTTTTGCGCAAGGCCGATTCCCTGGAGCTGACGGTCCAGGGGGCGGTGCTGCCGGACGTGCTGCTGTTTGGCCCTGGGGCTTTTGGCCAGCCCGGCCGGGTCCTGCTGCCCTTGGCCGCGGACATGGGCCTTTCCCCCGCCGCCTTGCTGGCGGGCCAAAGCGCCATGACCCAGTACGCTTTGCCCCTGTGGATCGCCCCCTCGGTGCTGGCCGTGTCCGCCGCCTTGCTGCCCTCTGATATCGCCCCCGCCTCCCCGGCTCCCACCTCCTTCTTCCAGCTGGGCACCCCCGCCCCGGAGTATGGAGAAACCCAGGCCTGGGAGGCCCCGGCGGCAGCGGACCCCTCCGCCATTCCCTGGGAGGCCCTTGTGCAGCCGGGCGCGCTACCCAGGCCCAAGGGCATGGCGCTGCAGCAGCTGCTGTCCATGTGTCCATCCCAGTTCAGGGCCGCCTTGGTGGAGCGCCTCGCAGGACAGGGATCCCCGGCCTCCCGGCCCACCCCGTCCCCCTCCCCCTCCAAGGCCCCGCCCCTCAAGGGAAAAGCCCAAACCCCCGTACCCCCCGGAACCCGGGTCCTTTCCCTCAGCGCCTGCCAACAGGCTTTGGTGGCTGGGGAGGCTTTGGTTCCCTTCCCCATGACCCCCGCAGCCGGCGAAAACGTCCTGTTCCTGGGCCTTTGCCGGGACAGCGAACCGGCCAGGGCTTTGGTGGCCCACCTCCTGTCCCGGGAGGCCCGGGAGGCGCTGTCCTTCTTTGGGCTGCTTCCTACTGTGCCCACTCCGCTCTCCGCCGATCCCCTCTATGAAAGCCTGGCCGCCCTGTACGCAAAGAGCCCGCTTTTGGCCAACGCCTTCGAGCATACCCCCCAGGAGCTGCAGGCCCTTTGCCTGGACGGCTTTACCCGCCAGGTGGACCCGGTGGAAACCCTGCTGCGGCTGCGCTAGGACGCCCAAGCCCCATCAGAATCCCTGGCCGCCTTTCCTAAAATCCCCTTTTCCCCGCCCCTTTCACTGTATAAACCGCCGCTTTATCACCATACTATTCCCATACAAGGACGCAAACAACCTTCGGAGGCGATTGACATGACGCAAACCCCCTTGGTTCATCCCCACAGCGGTTGGCAGGACGAGGAAATCAGGCTACTCTTTGAGGCGGTGCAAGAGGCATCCCAAAGCGGCCGCGCTCTGCGGGACGTGTTTTCGGAGGTGGCCGAAGCCCTGCGGCGAAAGCCCAACAGCATCCGCAACTTCTACTATGCCCGCATGCGGGAGCTGCCGGAGGTACAGCAGCGCAAGGCCCCCTTCCGGACCTTCACCCAGGAGGAGCTCCATGCCCTGCTGCGCAACGTGCTCATGGCCCGGGGCCAGGGGGAAAGCGTCCGGGCCTGCGTCACCCGCCTGGCGGAGGGGGACAGGGCCCGCATGCTGCGCTATCAGAATAAATACCGCTCCATCCTGAAAAACCGGCCGGAGCTGCTGGAAAACATCGCCCAGGAGCTTCGGGCCGAGGGCAAGCCCTGCCCCACCCGCATCGCCTACCTGCGCCCCTATGGGGAAACCCCCAGCCAGGCCAGCTCTCTGTTTGAGGAGGTGTCCTTGCTAAGCCAGGAGGTGGGGGAAGACCTGCTGCCTTTGATGCTGGAGCGGATGCTGGGGCTTCTGCGCCGGGTCCGGGAGGCGGAAAGCCAGGCCCAGGGGCGCGGCGGGGATGTCGCCGCCCAGGGCAAGGCCCAGGGCCGCGCTGCCCCCAGGGATGCCCGGGGCGCGCCGGATCTGGCCATCACCCTCACGGACCTGCGGGGCGGGGATGTGGAGGAGGACGAGGAGGACGACTTTGCCCCGGAGGAGCTTCAGGGCTCCTACGCCAAGGGGCTGGAGGCCCGCCGGGAGGCGGACCGCCTGCGGGTGCAGGTGGACCTGCTGAAGCTGCGCCTGGAGGACATGGAATGCCAGTACGCCCAGCGGTGGCGCAGCCTCACCGATCTGCTGCACGCGTTCCTCTCCTTGCCCCAGGAACGCCGGGAGGAGGCCCTGGACCCCTTCATCCGCCAGATGGGGGACGCCCTGCGCTGCCTGGACCCGGAGCTGGAGGGGTAAAAAAGCTTTCCCTGAATCCCCGGAGAGCCGCCTTGTGGAAGGGCGGCTCTCTTTGCGTGCAGGGGTGGCGGCTGTGGCGGGAAATTTTGATCACTTTCTATGTAAAAAATACTTGACACTATGTTGTATTAGCTGTACTATATGCACAGGGCAGATTACAAATTGTAAGGGGGCTCGGTGGGGATGTCGTATCAGGAGAAAAGAACCGTCACAAGCATTTTGGTGGGGGTTTTGGTGATGGGGGCCTATTGCGTCTACGCCTTTGGCAAATACCGGTCTGGGGCCGCCGGCTTGGACGACCCGAGGTTCTGGGGCGTTACCATGCTGGTATTCATCGGCGTTGGGGTGGTCTCGGCCATCATTGTCCAGATTGTGTTCCACATTCTCTTTTCCATCTCCATCGCGGTGAAGGAGAGAAACGGCGATCAGGAGCGGATCGGAAAAGCCGTGGAGGCCGCCGTGGTGGAGGATGAAATGGATCAGCTTATCGAGCTGAAGGCCATGCGGGTGGGTTTCGCCATATGCGGGGCGGGGTTTATCGGGGCGCTGGTTTCCCTGGTTTTCCATTGCCCCATTGGGATCATGCTGAATATTCTGTTCCTGTCGTTTTCCGTCGGCTCCTTGGCGGAAGGGGCCCTGAGCCTGTACTATTACAGGGCGGGTGTACGGAATGCCTAAAAAGCTGCGGATTACCAACAACATCAGGCGGCTGCGGTTTTTCGCCAACGAGATGACCCAGCAGGAACTGGCGGAAAAGGCCGGGGTCTCCAGGCAGACGATCCTGTCCATCGAGGCGGGCAAGTATTCCCCTTCCCTGGAGCTTGCCTTTCGGATCGCCGACGCGTTCGGCGCGAAGATCGGGGAAGTGTTCGATTATGAAAGGGGGGAGGACGCGTGATGAAATCCATGGTGGTGGTATGCTCCTATCATCACGGGAACACCGAAAAGGTCGCCGGGCCCATGGCGGAGGTTCTGGGGGCCCGGACCGTTTCCCCGCAAAAGGTTGATCCCAAGGAGCTGGAGGCGTATGACCTCATTGGCTTTGGCTCGGGGATCTACGACGGGGCGCATCACAAAAAGCTGCTGGATTTTGCCGACAGCCTGCCTCCGGCAAAGGACAAAAAGGCCTTTCTTTTCTCCACAGACGGGGTGCCCCGCTTTCTTATGAAAAGCAGCGTCGCGCTCCACAGCAAGATGCTCCAGGACCACGCCGCTCTGCGGGAAAAGCTGCAAGCCAAAGGATATGAGGTTCTGGGAGAATTCAACTGCGCCGGGTACAATACCAACAGCTTTTTAAAGTATTTTGGGGGATTCAATCAAGGCAGGCCTGACGCCCAGGACCTGGAGCGGGCCGCCGGCTTCGCGCGCAGCCTGAAACAGGAGCCGTGAGGAACGGGCATTATGATGGCGGACGAAAAATCGTCCGCCATCCTTTTTGACCCTTTACTCATCCACCGCCGGGTCCGCCCCGTCCCCGTTCAGATACCGGTCGATAATAAAGCGCGGGCGCTTTTTGCTTTCATTGTAAATTTTACCGATGTACTCGCCGATGACCCCCAAGGACAGCAGCTGAATCCCGCCGATCATCCAGATGGAGGCCAAGGTGCTGGTCCAGCCGGTGACGGCCCGGCCTCCGATCCAAGCCGCCAGCGCGTACACCAGCATCAGCAGGGAGCCCACGAACACCAGCAGGCCGATGGCGGTGATAAGCCTCAACGGCTTCACGGAAAAGCTGGTGATGCCGTCCACGGCAAAGGTCAGCATCTTTTTCAGGGGATATTTGCTCTCCCCGGCAAAGCGCTCTCCCCGGTCATAGTACACATAGCCGCTTTGGTACCCCACCAAAGGGGCCAGCCCCCGCAGGAACAGGTTCACCTCCCGGAACTGGGAGAGCCCCTGAAGGGCCCTGCGGCTCATGAGCCGGTAATCCGCGTGGTTGAAGGTGATGTCCACCCCCAGGCCCTTCATGAGCCTGTAGAACAGCAGGGCGGTCTGCCTCTTGAAGAAGGTGTCCGTGTCCCGCTTGTTGCGCACCCCGTACACCACGTCGCAGCCCTGGTTATACTCCTGGATGAACCGGTCTATGGCGTCCATGTCGTCCTGGAGGTCCGCGTCCATGGAGATGGAAAAGTCGCAGTGGTCCTTGGCGGTCATCAGCCCCGCCAGCAACGCGTTTTGGTGGCCCCGGTTCCGGCTCAGCTTCAGCCCTTCAAACAGGGGGTTTTGCCCGTGCAGCTCCTGGATAATCTCCCAGGTGCGGTCCTTGCTGCCGTCGTCCACCAGCAGCACCCGGCTCTGGGGGCCGCAAAGCCCCTTTCTCACCAAAGCCTCCATCTTCTCCGCCAGCCGCCCGGCGGTTTCGTGGAGCACTTCCTCCTCGTTATAACAGGGAATCACCACCATCAGCTTGTTTGCCATCGCCGCGCCTCCCACAGGGAATCTCAGGCCCATGCCTCCCGGCCCCATCTTACCCAATCCGGAAAATAATGTCAAATCCGAAGCCGCCTAGGATTCAATGACCACCACTTCGGACACCACGGTAAAGGGCAGCTGGTTCATCATCCCCGAGGCCCGGATCCGGTATTCCCCCGGGGGCAGCGGGTTTCCGTTCTTGTCCGTGCCGTCCCAGTAGAACAGGCTGCCCGCGGGGTCCGTCTGGGTGGGGCGGGTGCTTTGCCTGTGGCACAGGCGGCGCACCACCTCGTCCCGGCTGTTCACCACCGCCACGGACAGGGCGCAGGGAAAGGCGTGCTCCACAAAGATGCTCATCTCCTGGGGGTCCCCCACCCTGTAGCTGGGCTTCACGTCCACCTGAAGCTGCAGCTCCCCCTGGGCCGGGGGCACGCACAGCACCCGGCCCGCGTGCACCGTCAGCCGTCCCTTGTCGATGGATACCAGCTGCACCATCACATAGCCGTAGGAGCTTTCCTCCCCCAGCCGGATGGACAAAGTGCGCACCTTGCGCCCGGCGGACACCGCGCCGGCCTGGTCGCCGTAGGCCGTAAAGCGCTCCACGTCGTCGTAGAGAAGCTGGGCCTCCTCAAAGCGCCATTTGCCGTCCCGCTGGGGCACGATCTGGTAGGCCACCCGGATGGGCCTGGTGGCGATATACTCCAGGGTGATCTGCTGGTTTTCCAAATCCAGCATGGTCCCGGAAAAGGTAACGTCCAGCACCGGCGCGCGCTCCATGCCCTCGGGCAAAGGGGCGTTCACATCGTAATGGAACACCACAAAGGAGTCCTGCTGGGGGTATACCTGGGGCGTGGAGGCCGCGTGGTTTTGCAGCAGGTATTCATACAGCTCCGACAGGGTCACCAAACCGTCCCGGTTGCTGTCCGCCGGATAGCCGTAGCGGGGGCCCAGGCCCTGGGCCAGGGACTGGGTGAAGTAAAAGGCCCCCTGGGGCGGCCCTGCGGAGGGGAGCCCCCGCCCCGGGCCGGCGTTTTGGGCCTGGGGCCCTTTGTCCCCATTTTGCCCCATGCCCGCCGCGCTCCAGTACCAGCTTTCCTCCAAAGCGCCGGAACTAGTCAGCACCTTGAAATCATCGCCTAAAAAATGCACCCGCTCCGGCCGCACAGCCTGTCCCTTGCCAATGAAGGCCCCGCTGTTGCAAGCGTCCAGCCAAAGCACCTTCACCCCCCGGATCCCCTCAAAGGCCTCCTCCAGCTGGGCCGGGGTGATCCGGCCCTCCTTTTGCCCGTCGCTGAGCAGCAAGGCGGGCTCCTCCCTGCCGCTGGGGTCGTACACCCCGTGGGTGCTGATGTACAAATAGCTTACGTCGTCCTCGTCCGCGTCCTGAAAGGTATCCTGAATCAAGGCCGCCAGCGTTTCCGCGTCGGTGATGGGGTCCTGGGGAATCAACAGGGTCTCCAGGGGCTTTGCGGCCTCCTGGAAGGTCTCCTGCATGGCGTATACATTGTTGGTGGAGGAGGGATAGGTGCTGGGCTTGGACACAAACTCGTCAAATCCCACCAGCAGGGCTCTCTCCCGGCGGCCCTCCAGGCCCACCATGGCGTCGGCCAGGTTCCGGTCCACCGCGTCCCCGCTGCCCAAGGCGGAGCCGGGGATTCCCGCCAGCGCCAGGCAGGCCGCCAGGCACAAGGCCAGCAGGCCCCTGGCCTTTCCCTTCCCCCCCACTCCGATCCCTCCTTACGGGGCTTGCTTCCGTCTCCGGATTCCGGTACACATTGGGTATTGTACAACATTTGTGCGGATTCGTACAGTCAAAACCCTGCATAGGGAAGGAATTGTCAAGGCTTCCATGGAAATTTTCCATCAAATTGGAACATATTTCTGTTCCCAATCGTCCTATCCAAAGAGTGTGCCGTTGGCGCAGAAGGAGGTTGTGGTATGAAGCATCTTCTCAGGCGTTCCCTGTGCGTGGGGCTTTCCCTGGCTTTGCTGTGCGGCGCCGGGGCGGCCCTGGCGGCCCCCGGGGCCAACACTGATTTTTTCCTCAACCAGCTCACCGCCCAGGAGCAGGGGTACGGGAATCTGGACTATCCCCAGAGCGCGGTGGCCGTGGGGGATACGCTATACATCCATACGAACCAAGCCCTGTACCGATGGAAAGTGGGCATGGAGGAGCCGGAAGCTTTGCTGGCCTTTGCCCAGGACCTGGAGGAAGAGGACCCGGACGCCGGGACCCCGGACCCCTCCGCCACCGCCGACCCCCTGGCGGAATTGACGGAAAGCCTTGGGAACTATTTCTTCGCCAAGCTGCTTACTGACGGCCAGCGGCTGCTGCTGCTGCAGGCGGAGGAGGGCGCCCTTTGGCAGCTCACGGACGAGACGGGCGCTTTGGCCCCCACCCTGGAGTACGCCTTGGATTTTTCCGCCTTCACTAACCCGGGGGGAGACTACACCTACCCCAGCATTCAGGATGTGGAGCTGGCGGATGGCTGGCTGTACATGGTGGCCATCGACTACGAACAATCCCAGACCCCGATGCTGTACCGCTGGGAGCTGGCCACCGGCCAGAAGGGAGAGCCTCTTCCCTGCCAGATCACCTCCTTGGCCCCCTACAAGGACGGGCTGCTCCTCTGCCTTTTGGTGAACCAGGAGGAGTGGAGCGCCGACAAGGAGCCCACGGCCCGGCTGGCCACCTTCGACCCCAAGACCAACGCCTTTACGGAGCTGTTTTCCGTCGGGAAGCATAGCTCCGTGGGCCTTACCTACAACCCTGAAAACGATACCGCCTATTATATGATGGAAAGCGTGGTCTACAGCCTGCCCGGTATGGCGCTGCCCGCCAAGAGGTCCGCCTATCTGCTGAACCGGACCTGGGAGAACCTGGGCTGCGGGCTGATGCAGGGGGGCCTGTATTACCAGGCGGGGTCCGAGGGAGTGTCCATCCGCGCCCTGGACCAGCCCGGGATGGAAAACGGGGCGCTCACTATCCAGGGGGTGTATTTCAGCCCGGCGCACCTGGCCTTTGCCCGCCAGTATCCGGAGATTCCCACCTCCCTGTCCGGGGAGTATTACAGTACTTTGGAGGCC
>JARKQO010000028.1 GCA_029974855.1 Eubacteriales bacterium | reverse complement strand
AAGAAGGACCCCGCATTAAAAAAGGGCCCCCTGGCCCGCTGTGTAATCCTATCACCCATTCTTTATTTGTGATACCGTTCCCCTGCGTTGATCTTGGCGGCCCGGTAGAGCTGCTCCAGCAGCAGCACCCGGACCAGCTGGTGGGGAAAGGTCAGGCGGCTCATGCTCATGCGCTCGTCCAGGCGCTTCAGCACGTCCTCATGGAGGCCCAGGGATCCCCCGATCACGAAAACGATGTTGCTTTTGCCTTTGCTAAACAGCTCCTGAAGCTTCCCCGCCAGCTCCGGGCTGCTTGGCTGCCCGGCCTCGATACACAGGCCGATCCCATAGGCCGAGGGGTCCAGCCGGGCCAGCAGCCGCTCCCCCTCCTT
This sequence comes from Eubacteriales bacterium, assembly GCA_029974855.1. The sequence continues at coordinate 3,729 of JARKQO010000028.1, read as the reverse complement.
GCGCAGCGCCTGCTGGCAAAGGGCCGGGCTTGCGGTGGCAGGCTCGCTTTCATCGGGAACCTCCACCACCGTCACGGGCATCAGGCGGCTCAAGCGCTTCTGATACTCCGCCGCCGCGTCGGCAAAAAAGCGCTCCCGAAGCTTTCCCACGCACAGGATGGTGATCCCCATGGCCCCGCTCCCTTCTTAGGCTTGTTCTTCCTCCACCCCAAAGGCGGTGGCATCCACCCGCACGTCCCGGAACAGCCGCTCAAAATAGGCCAAATCGCCACCCTCCACCAGCAGCACCCAGATCCCGTCCTGCTCCTGGACCCTCACCACGGTATGGACGTTGCCCCGGGCGTCCCGCAGGCGGCTGCCCTCGGGGGGCGGGGCAATGCCCTCGTCCAGAAAGAGGGCCACGCTCCGGCCCCCGATATCCATTGCCTCGTCCATGACGCGAATCATCGCTTCCGCCTCCTTGCTCCCGGGCAGCCGGGCTTTACACCAGCTGGTACAGATAGCTTGCCCGATATCGGGCCGCAACGTGCAAGCTGACATCTTCTCCCACCCGGGCCCCGGCTTCGGTGAGGGCTGCGTGGGTGGTTCGGTAGGCCATGTCCGGGGTGTTGTTCTCGCTGCTGAGGTGCCCCAGCAGCAGGTGCTTGGTGCCGCTTTGGGCCAGCGTCACCGCAGCCCCGGCTCCGTCCTCATTGCTCAAATGCCCTTTTTTTCCCAGAATCCGGGTTTTCAGCCGGGCCGGGTAATGGGGGTTCCTGCGGAGCAAATCCGGGTCGTGGTTGCTCTCCAGCAGCACCACCTCCGCCCCGCAGAGGGCGTCCGCCACCGTTTGGGAGAAATACCCCAAATCCGTGGCCACGGCCACGCTGTGCCGCCTTTGGTAAAAGCGGTAGCCCACGGGGTCGTTGGCGTCGTGGGGGATGGAAAAGGGGGCCACCTCAAAGCCGCTGAGGAAGAAGCTCTCCCCGGCGGTGATCACCACCCGGTTATGCTCCCTCACAGGGCCGATGACCCCCTCCATCCCCATCCAGGTGCCCTGGGTGGCGTAAATGGGGATATGAAGCTGGCGGGAAACCACCCCGGCCCCCTTCACATGGTCGCTATGCTCATGGGTGATCAGCAGGCCCCGGAGGGAGCCCGGGTCCAGCCCAGCCTCCCGCATGGCCTCCAGCACCTGCCTGCCGCTCATGCCGCAATCCACCAGCAGGCCGCCCTGATCGCCCCCCAAAAAGACGGCGTTGCCGCTGCTGCCGCTAAACAAGGTACAAAACGTCAGTGACATGTGGCTCCTTCCGGCCCTCCAGGGGATTTGCCTCTTGGGTATCCTGAAACAGCTGTCATTTTACCACGAAAGGCGCGGGAAGGGAAGGGGCCGGAAATTTCCCCTTCATTTTGTACCCCGCCGGTACCCGGGGGACGCCCGGCCCTCCCGGGGGACATGCCCCGGCACAAGGTCCCCAACGTCCCAAGATGCAGCGCAAAGGTGTAATCCAACGCTCCAAAGAGCTGCCGCGCCACCATCATCAAGCCACTGACCAGGCCATGATTTCGCTGTGAAATCATGGCTTTTCTTATGCCGGCAAGCCCCGGGGCAAGCCTTCGCCCGCTGCGCGCGCACCCTGCCAGCGTTGACATACCATACCCCCGCTGTTATAATTTACATTATTTTCCATTTCCCGCCACTGGGCGTTCTAAGGTGATGAAATTCATGATGAACTCCGCTCCCAAGACGGGTGACCCTGGCCCACACCCCAAGGCCTCCGGACCATCCCGCGCCGTGCGAAAATGGATCGCGCTTTCCGCCGCGCTGTTGACGGCGCTGATCATCGCGGGCGGCTTTTTGTGGTATGCCCTTGCCCACAGCGGCTATGCCCCTGTCCAAAACAGCGTTTTTGATTCCCCCTTTGTCAAGGGCCGCAACGTCCTTATCCTGGTGCCCCATGAGGATGATGAGGTCAACCTGGCGTTCGGGGTCGTCGAGACCTTCGCGCGGGCCGGCAGCGACGTCACCATCGCCTTTTTGACCAACGGAGACGCCCAGGGCAATCCCCAAGCCCGGGTCGGGGAGGCTGTCCGCGCGGACGCCATGCTGGGCGTACCCGCCACGAATCTCGTGTTTCTGGGATATGGCGATCATATCGCCGATCCGCCCTTTTACCGGGGCGCACCAGGCGCGGTACGCGCCGGGGACGCGGGGCGCACCCGCACCTTCGGCGTCGGGGGGTTCACGGATTATCATACCCAGCGCTTCGGGGCTCCGGCGGACTATACCCTGGCCAATCTCCGGCAGGATCTCCGCCAGCTGCTGCTGGATTTGCGCCCGGATGTCATCTTTGTTTCCGATACGGACGATCACGTGGATCACGTATCCCTTTCCATGGTTTTTGACTCGGTGCTGGGAAAGCTGTTGCGCCAGCAACAAGACTATCGGCCCCTGGTGTTCAAGGGATTCGCCTACGATTACGCGTGGCACGGCAACGAGGATTTCTACCGGATACCGCTCCCCAGCGCCGCCCATCCCTGGATGCCCGCAAGCTACAACGGTTGCTACCGCTGGGAAGAGCGCGTCCGGTTCGTGATGCCGGGGGAATACCTCAGCTACACCCTGCGCGGCTCCAAGCTCTATTCCCTGCTGCGCTGCTACGACAGCCAGAAGGCCTACCTCAAGGAGGGCCGGCTGCTCAACGGAGACAAGGTTTTCTGGGAGCGGCGCACGGATAACCTGGCGCTTATCGCCAACGTAACGGCCTCCAGTGGCGACGCCGCGCTGCTGCACGATTTCATCCTCAAGGGAGCCTGGGATCACCCCTTGGAGGGCTGCTGGCTCCCCGCCCAAACGGATAAAAGGCCGGTCCTCCACTTTTCCTGGGAGGTTCCCCAGGATATCCACGAGCTGGTTTTCTACGGTCCGCCCACGCCCGGCGGGGATGCGCCCTCTGTGCGCGTGACCTTCCAGGGGGACGAGCCCGTGGAGTACGCTTTGCCGGATACGGCGGGCAAGCCGTACCGCATGCGGCTGGACCGCCCACAGGTCAGCGGCTTGTCGGTGGAAATTGCCTCCACCGGCAACGGTCCGTGGGGTTTGTTTGAAATTGAGGTGCTGCCCGCGCGGCGGACGCCGCTCCAGTGGATCAAGCTGATGGACGAAAACGGGGACTTCTGTTACGAGCTGCCCTGCCCCGCGCGGCAGGCCCTTACGCTTCCCCTGTATGGCTACCCGGCGGCGCCAGCCCAGGCGGCGGCCACCCTTTGGAAGGATGAGCGGATGATCGCCTCGCCCGCTTACGACGGCTCCGCCTTCGCCTTGCCGCCGCTGGAAGCCGGGCGGTACCGGCTGCAGGTCACCTCCGGCCCGTGCGTGGATGAGGTGATCCTGCGGGTGGGCGATACCATGGTTTGGCAACAAGGCCTCCAGTGGCTGGAGCGCCGCGTCCGCAGCCTGTTTCCCCGAATGTGACCTCCCCAACCCGATGTTATGGCAAGGTGGTGTTTCTTGATGAAGCAAGCATGCTTACGGGTGGCCGAAGTCCTGCTGGCGCTGGCCAGCACGCTGGCCATACTTCTGGTCCATACCAGCCTCCCGGATGCCGCATGCTTCTTGTTTTTCATCCGGGCCGTGCTGGCCACCCTGGCCGGCCGCGAGGCGCTGGCGGCGCTGGTTTTCGTACTGCTTGCGGGCCTGTACCGCCGCTTCGCCCGTGCGCCTTATCCCTGGCGGCGCCTGGCGAG
>JARKQO010000019.1 GCA_029974855.1 Eubacteriales bacterium | reverse complement strand
ACGGACCGGCTGCACCGGCAGGAGATGGCCTTGGCCAAGGTGAAGGCCGAGCTGGCCCAGCTGACGGACCGGCTGTGGGACACCTACGAGCTCACCTATGCCGGGGCTCAGGAGTCCCAGGCGGAATACGCGCTGCTGCGGGAAACCCAGCGCCAGGTGGGCCCCGGGGAGGGGGAGGACCCAGGCCCTGCCGCCTTCCACGAAGCCGCCGCGGACCAGAAGGCCCAGGAGCTGCGGGAGCGTATCCGCCGCATGGGCACTGTGAACGTGGGGGCCATTGAGGAATACGCCCAGATGCACGAGCGCTTTACCCAGCTCACCGCCCAGAAGGAGGACCTGGAGCAGGCCAAGCTGGACCTCCAGGACCTGATCCAAAAGCTCCTGGAGCGGATGGAAACAGTGTTCGTGAGCCAGTTCAGCCGCTTGCAGGAATATTTTTCCACCACCTTCACCCGCCTCTTTGGAGGCGGCAGGGGAGAGATTTGCCTCAGCGACCCCTCCGACCCCCTGGGCTGCGGCATCGAGATCATCGTGCAGCCCCCGGGGAAGAAGCGCCAGCTTCTCAGCCTGTTCAGCGGCGGGGAGCGGGCCCTTACCGCCATCGCCATCCTCTTTGCCATGCTGATGCTAAAGCCTACGCCCTTTTGCATCCTGGACGAAATTGAGGCCGCTTTGGACGAGGCCAACATCGGCTACTTCGCCGACTACCTGAAGGAGTTCAGCCAGGATACCCAGTTCATCGTGGTGACCCACCGCAAGGGTACCATGGAGCGCTGCGACACCCTCTTTGGGGTGGCCATGGAGGAGCGGGGCGTCAGCAGCATGGTCAGCGTGAATTTAACGGATTATGATTAAGGGTGAGGCCGCCCAGCCCAAACCCTTTCCCAAGGAGGAACGCCCATGGACAAGCAACCCAGCCTTTTCAGCCGCCTCAGGGAGGGCCTGTTCAAAAGCCGCCAGAACCTCAACGACAGGATGGAGGAGTTGGTGGCGGAGCATCAGGTGGTCAGCGAGGATTTTTTTGACGATCTGATGGACGTGCTCATTCTTTCGGACATGGGGGCCCCCTGCGCCACCCGGGCCATCGACGCCCTGCGGGAGCGGGTGAAGGCCCAAAAGGTGAAGGAGGCCGCCGCTGCCAAGGGCATGCTCAAGGAGATCCTCGTGGGCATGCTGGAGGTGGAAAAGCCCGTCCTCCACTGGCCCATGGTGATTTTGGTGGTGGGGGTCAACGGCGTGGGCAAAACCACCACCATCGGCAAGCTGGCCCTGCGCTTTCAGGGCCTGGGCCGCACCATCTTGCTCTGCGCCGCCGACACCTTCCGGGCCGCCGCCGCCGAGCAGCTCACCATCTGGGCCCAGCGGGCCCAGTGCCCCCTCGTGAAGCACCAGGAGGGGGCCGACCCCGCCGGGGTGGTGTTTGACGCGGTGCAGGCCGCCAAGGCCCGCAAGGCCGATCTGCTGATTGTGGACACAGCCGGACGCCTCCACAACAAGAAGAACCTGATGGACGAGATGGAGAAGATGCGCCGGGTCATCGACAAGGAGTATCCCCAGGCCACGGTGCGCTGCCTGCTGGTGGTAGACGCCACCACCGGCCAGAACGGCCTGATGCAGGCCCGGGCCTTCCGGGAGGCGGCGGGCATCAACGGCATCGTGCTCACCAAGCTGGACGGTACCGCCAAGGGCGGCATCGCCTTCTCCATCGTCCAGGAGCTTCAGGTACCCGTGATGTATGTGGGAGTAGGGGAAGGCATAGAGGATTTACAGGCCTTTGACGCGAAAGAGTTTGTGGCCGCGCTGCTGGATTAGCGCGGCCCGATGGGAGGGATATTGTGGTTCTGGCTCCGTTTCTTTTCAAAGCCAGGGCGCTGCAGGCCCTAAAGGGCAACTGGCAGACCGCCCTGCTGGTGAGCTTCTTCTCCGGTGTTTTGACCACGGTGCTCAGCGTGCTCAGCGCCATGCTGGTGCCGGTGCCTGACCCGGCCCTCTACCCTACCCCGGAGGCCCTGATGGCCGCCTTGGAAGCCGTTCCCCAAAGCACCTGGTTTCTGCTGGGCGGCCTGAGCCTGGTGGGGATTGTGGTGAACCCCACGCTTCAGCTGGGGGCCAACCACTACTTCGTCTCCCGGCTTCAGGGAATGGAGCTGGGCTTTGGGGGTCTGCTGTCCCGGGTGAAGCTCTGGGGCAAGGGCCTGTGGCTTTCCATCTTGATCGGGGTGAAGGTTTTCCTGTGGTCGCTGCTGCTGCTGGTGCCGGGGATCATCGCGGGGATTCGCTATAGCATGGCTTACTACTACCTGGCGGAGGACCCGGGCCTCACCGCCTGGGAGGCCTTGGAGAAAAGCAAAAACGCCATGCGCAATACCAAGATGAGCTATTTTGCCCTGGCCATCAGCTTTCTGGGCTGGGCGATGGCAGCCATGCTGGTGCCCTCCTGGGTGTCTTCCACGAGCTTTATGGTGGCCCAGGTGCTTTCCCTGTGCCTGAACCTGTTCCTGAACACCTATATGAACGGGGCCCACGCGGCCTTTTACCTGACGGTAAGCGATCCCCGGGGCTTGGAAAAGCTGCACCGCTCCGC
>JARKQO010000011.1 GCA_029974855.1 Eubacteriales bacterium | reverse complement strand
CCTCCGCTGTGGTGGGGTAGGTGGTGACCCCGTCCACCACCACAGGCAGGCTGGCGTTGGGGCTGATGAACACCGGCTTCTCACACCAGGCCAGCAGCTCCCGGGCGTTGTCCAGCAGCGCCCGGGGCCCCAGGCCGCAGTTCAGCCCCACCCCGTCCGCTCCTAGGCCGCAGATCATGGCGGCGGCCCCCCGGATGTCCGCCCCGGTGAGGAGCCGCCCCTCCCGGTCAAAGGTAAGGCTGCAGAAAAGAGGAACCTGAAGCTGAGCCTCCTCCATGGCCTCCCGGGCCCCCAGCAAGGCGGCCTTGGTTTCCAGCAGGTCCGTCATGGTTTCGATGAGGATCAAGTCCGCCCCGGCGGAAAGGGCCGCAAAGGCCGCCTCCCGGAATTGGCCCACCGCTTCCTCAAAGGGCATGTCCCCGTAGGGCTGCAAAAGCCTCCCCAGGCTGCCCAAATCCGTCGCCGCCCAGCCGTGGCCCGCCTCCCGGACCGCCTCCAGGGCAAGCCGCACCCCGGCGGCCATCAGCACCGGGGCCTCCGCTCCCAAATGCTCTCTGGAGGCGCCCAGGGTGTTGGTGGTGACGATATCACACCCCGCCTCCAGATAGGCCCGGTGAATGGCCTTGATGGCCTGGGGCCGGGAGAGGTTCCACCGCTCCGGCCGCTCCCCCCCCGCTAAGCCCTGGGCCTGGAGCAAAGTGCCCATGGCCCCGTCCAAAAAGATCAGCCGCTTTCCCCACAGCCCCAGCAGGGCTTCTCCACGCTGGTTCATGCTTCCTCCTCCCGAAACGGGCAATCCCGCTTCCCGCAAGCTGCGCAGCCCAGGGGCCAGGCGGCGGCCTGCCGCCGGGTGATCCCCATCAACGCGCTGACGCTTTTTTCCGGCACCATCAGATTTCCCCGGGTCAAGCGAACCCCCAAAGCCTCCCCGCCGCACAGGGCCAGCAGGCCGGGCTGCATCCCAAGGGGCGCGTCCCCGTAGCCGGGGCTGAACCGGGGGGTCAGGTACTCACCTTGGGCTGCCAGCTTCTTTTGCTCTCCCGCCAGCAGCCTGTCCAAGGAACCCTCGATCCAGGCGGAGCCGCAGGCCCCTGTGGCCGCGGCCAAAGCCGGGTCCGTCACCATCAGCCGCCGCAGGAGCAAATCCAGCTCCATGCCCAAGGTCGCCAGCAAAGCGTAGCCTTGGCGGCAGCCGGCCAGCAGCCGGGACAGGTGGCGGCTTTCTACCCTGGGTAGAGGACCGAAGGCCACCACAGCGGGCTGTCTTTCCCCGTCCGCCTCCACCGTCACCGGACAGCGGACCAGACTGTGCTTGAACTCCGCCGCCTCCAAAACCACAGCATAGGCCTTTTCCAGCAAGGCCTCCATCCCCGCCGGGGGCTCCTGCCAGTCCGGGCCCTTCAGGCCCAGGTACCGGGCGGCCATTTTCAGGGCCCTGGCCTTGTCCTCCCCGGGGCTCACACCCGGCTCCTGAGAATGGACCCCAGATTCCCGAAGATGGCCTTGGCAATCTCCGGCTTGTTCATGGTGTACAAATGGATGCTGCGGACCCCGTTGGCGATGAGGTCGATGATCTGCTCCGTGGCGTAGGCGATGCCCGCCTCCCGCATGCAGTCCGCATCGCCGCCAAAGCGGTCCACGATGGCGGCGAACCGGGGGGGCAGCCCCGCCCCGGACAGGGCGGTGATGCGCCTGATCTGCCGGGCGTTCACCACCGGCATGATCCCGGCGGCGATGGGCACGGTGATGCCCTTTTGCAAGGCCCGGTAGAGGAACTGGTACAAAATGGCGTTGTCAAAAAACATCTGGGTGTTTAAAAACTCCGTTCCGGCGTCCACCTTTTGGCGCAGAGAATCCAAATCCGCGTCCCTGGAGGGGGCCTCGGGGTGGCCCTCCGGGTAACAGGCTCCCCCCACGCAGAAGCTGCCCCTCTCCCGTATGGCCTGCGTTAGCTCCGAGGCGTAGCGGAAATGGTCCTCGCCAGGGAAGTCCGTTCCCGGGGGAATATCCCCCCGCAGGGCCAGCACGTTGGTGATGCCCTCCCGGGCCAGTTCCTCCAGCACGCCGCTGACCTTGCTTTTGGTGTCGTTGATGCAGGTCAGGTGGCTCAGGGCCGGAATGCCCAAAGCCTGGACGCTTTTGCTGAGCTCCCGGGTGAAGTGGGGGGTGCTGCCCCCGGCCCCGTAGGTGACGGAGATGTAAGCGGGGTGCAAGGCGGCGATGTCCGCCACCACCTCCTTCACCTCCTCGATGCGGCTGAACTCCTTGGGGGGAAAGATTTCGCAGCTCAGATGCACCCCCGGGGACTGCAGCAGCGCCCCGATGGAGGGGGCGGCCCCGGGCCTGGGCTCCTTCATGGCGCATTCTCCTTCCGGTTGCCCCGCAGGCTGGAGAGCTCATAGGGGGTCTCCTGGTACACGAAGTAGTTGAGCCAGTTGGAAAACAGCAGATTGGCGTGGGCATGCCAGCGGAGCCTGGGCAGCTGGTTGGGATCGTCCTGGGGGAAATAGTTCTCCGGCACCTGGATGGATTCCCCCTTTTGCAAATCCCGCACATATTCCCGCAGCAAAGTATCCCGGTCGTACTCGCTGTGGCCTGTGGCAAACACCCGCCGCCCATCCTGGCTGCGGGCCAGGGCCAGGCCCACCTGGGGGCTCCCGGCCAGCACCACCAGCTCCCCGCAGGCTTCCACCGCCTTTTCGTCCACGGCGGTGTGGCGGCTCATGGGCACGCAGAAGGTATCGTCAAAGCCCCGCAGCAGCTTATCCCGCCGGTCCGTGAGCCAGGTGTCGTACACGCCGAAGAGCTTGTGGGGCAGCTCGTGCTTGCCGATGCCGTAATGGTGGTACAGCCCCGCCTGGGCCGCCCAGCAGATGTACAGGGTGCTGAAGGCATGGCTGTCGGCCCAGTCCATGACGCTTTTCAGCTCCTCCCAGTAGGCCACGTCCGTAAACTCCAGCTTCTCCACCGGCGCGCCGGTGATGATCACCCCGTCGAAATACTCGTTTTGTACATCCGGCAGGGTGCGGTAGAAGGTGTCCAGGTAGCCTTCCTCGGTGTGCTGGCTCTGGTAGGTGCCGGTGCGCAGCAAGGTGATCTCCACCTGCAAGGGGGTGTTGCCGATGAGGCGCAGCAGTTGGGTCTCGGTCTTTTCCTTGGTGGGCATCAGGTTCAGGATGACGATTTTCAGCGGCCGGATGTCCTGGGAGGCGCTGCGCTTCTCCGTCATCACAAAGATGTTTTCTTCTGTGAGAACCCGGGTGGCGGGCAGCGCGTCGGGGATTTTCACGGGCATGGGGATTCCCCCTTTTGGGACGCGGTCAAGGCCTGCTCCAAATCCGCGATCAAGTCCGCCGGGTCCTCCAGGCCCACGCTGAGGCGGATCAGCTCCGGGGCCACGCCGCAGGCCTCCAGCTCCGCCTCGTTCAGCTGGCCGTGGGTGGTGCTGGCGGGGTGAATCACCAGGCTTTTGGCGTCCGCCACATTGGCCAGCAGGCTGAAGAGCTTCAGGCTGTCGATGAACCTGCGCCCGGCCTCCAGCCCGCCCCGGATGCCAAAGCTGAAGATGGCCCCGGCCCCTATGGGCAGGTATTTCTTTGCCCGCTCATAGTAGGGGTCCTCCGGCAGCATGGGATAATACACATAGGCCACCGCCGGGTGCTTTTGCAACCACTCCGCCACGATCAGGGCGTTTTCGCAGTGGCGCTTCACCCGCAGGCTCAGGGTTTCCAGCCCTTGCAGAATCAGAAAGGCGCTGAAGGGGCCCAGGCAGGCCCCCATGTCCCGGAGCACCTGGGACCGGATTTTGCATGCCACCGGGGCCTCCTCCCGGGCATAGACGGTGTTCCGCCTCTGGGGGTCCGGCTGGGTGAAGGCGGGGTACCGGCCGTTGGTAAAGTCAAAGCTGCCCATGTCCACCACCGCGCCGCCGATGGTGGTGCCGTGGCCCCCGGCGTACTTGCTGAGGGAATGGACCACCACGTCCACGCCCCAGGCCTTGGAGTCAAACATGGGGGGAATGCCGAAGGTGTTGTCCAGCACCACCGCCACCCCGTGGCGCTGGGCAATGGCCCTGATTCCCTCAAAGTCCGGAATATTGGTGCGGGGGTTGCACAGGGTTTCCAGGTAGATCATCCGGGTGTTGGGCCGGATGGCTGCCTCCAAGGCCTCCAGGTCGTCCGGGGCCACAAAGGTGGTGTGGATGTTGCTGATCTGGGGCAGGCGGCTGGAAAAGAGGGTATAGGTGCCCCCGTATAGGGTGGCAAGGGACACGATGTGGTCGGAATGGCCGCACAGGGCATAGACCGCCGCAGTCACCGCCGCCATGCCGCTGGCAAAGGCCACGGTGGCCACGCCCTGCTCCAAAGCGGTGAGCCGCCGCTCCAGAGCCTCCACGGTGGGGTTCTCAATGCGGGTGTAGGTGAAGCCCTCCGCCTCCTTGACAAACACCTGGGCCGCGTTCTCGGCGGAGGGGTAGCAGAAGCTGGTGGTTTGGTAGATGGGCACCGCCCGGGAACGGGTCTGGCTGTCGGGCTCCTGTCCGGCGTGAAGCTGGAGGGTATCAAAGGCATATCGGGGGTTTTGGCTCATGGCGGTTTCCTTCCTTCTCTTGGGAATTGGTATCAAAAAAGCCCTTCCCTTGGCGGGGAGGGCTTTTCAAGGCGCATAGCGTCAGCCACGTCCGCGAAGGGTACGCAAAGCAGGCCCGCCACGCATCATCATGGGGCTCCGCATTGCCCATCCCTCGCTTTCCTCGGCTGTTTCCCCCCGGGTCCCTTTGGTCCACAGGCTTCGGCCCCCCAGGTTCCACACATCGTACCAGAGGCCGGGGGCTGTGTCAAGGCGGCGGAAGTATTTTTATTGTACGCCCGGGAGAGCCTTTTCAGTCCTCCGCTTTACTCCACCAAAAAGGGGTCCCGCGGCACATGGACGGGGTCCAGCAGCACCCCATAGCACAGGCGCGTCACCGCCCGGCTCAGCATGCCCACCTCACCGTATACATCCCGGTTGTTGCACCCGTTGGTGAGCATCACCACCCCGGTGCGGTCTGTGGGGTCGAAGTAGGCGGCGCAGAGCATGCCGTAGGCTTTGCCTCCGTGGCCGTACAAGGTGCGCCCCTGCACCAGGTAGTCTGTGAGGATGTTCAGGTACAGCCCCCGCCCGCTTTGACAATCCACGCTGCCCCGGTGGTTTTGGGGGGTGAGCATCTCCGCCACGGTGCTTTCCCTCAGCACCCGCACACCCCGATACATCCCCCCGTCGCACAGCGCGATCAGCAGCTTGGCCAAATCCGGGGCCGAGATGACCAGCTTTCCGGCTGTGAAGCAGTAGTCCTCCCGGGAGTCGGAATCCGGCCCGGACCCTGGGTCGGGCCGGAGGGTCTTCAGGAGCCGCCTATCGGGCATGGCGTACAAATCCGCCAAGGGCAGTTCCCGGGGCAGCGAGGAGGCCCGGTATCCGGCGGCGATGCCCAAAGGGGCGAACAGGCGCTCCCGGAGCGCGTCATCCAAGGCCTGCCCGGTGAGGGTCTGGATCAGCGCCCCCGCCAGCCCGCCGCCGAAATTGCTGTATTGCTGCCGGCTTCCCGGCTCAAAGTCCCTGAGGAAGGCATGGCCCAGGCCTTCCCCGGAAAAAAGCTGGGGCAAGGGCCGCCCCTTGCCCAGCAAAGCCTCCTGGTATAGGCTGCTGTCCCGGAAGCCCGCGGTGTGGCTCATGACCTGGCGCAGCGTGACGGGGGTGTCCGGATACTGGGGGTTGCGCAGGGGAAAGCCCAGCGCCTTCCCCAGGTCCTGGTCCAAAGTGAGAAGGCCCTCCTCCACCAGGGCCATCACCCCCATGCCCGCCACCATCTTGCTGATGCTGCCTACCTGGAAGGCCGTATCCGGGGTCACGGGGGCCCCGTCCTTTTGCCGAAGCCCGTACACATGGGTGAAGGTGATCTCCCCGTTCTGGATCACCGCGATGCTGGCCCCCATGGTGGCATAGCGCTCCAGCACCCGGTCCAGCTTCTGGCCCAGGTCCAGGTCGGGGTCCTGGGCCAGAAGCTCCAGCTGGGCGTCCTCGGCGGCCAGTTCCTTTTGAGAGAGCGCCTGGGCAAGGGCCCCGGGGCCCACCCCGGAAAGGAGGGCCAGGAACAGGCCCAGCCCCATGGCAAAGCATTGCATCCGCCTCCACCCTTTTGTCCCATGCTTCCCCATCCGTCTCAAGCCCATCCGTCTCAAGCTCCATCCGTCCTTACCAAAGCGTAATTTGCCTGGGGCTTTGCTCCCTCAGGGCCCGGCTGATCTCCCCAAAGCTGCTCAACAGCCCCAGCCTCCCGCAGGTTTCCTGAAACAGCGGGTACAAGTCCCCAGCCCTGGGCGAGGGGCAGAAATAGTCAAGACCAAAGGCCTTCACAAAGCGCTCCTTCATGCCGGCAAAGCGGGGCTCCCTCTCCAGGGCGGCGTAGAAATACTCCCGGTTGCCGGTCCTCAGGG
>JARKQO010000002.1 GCA_029974855.1 Eubacteriales bacterium | reverse complement strand
CCAGATTTCCCGGTCCAAAACCTCCAGGTTGATTTTGAGATCGGGCCACACCTTATAGGCGGTGGCTCCGGTATGGGCAATGACGGCGTCCATGTATTCCTGCTCGTCAAAGGCCTTTTCCGCAAAGCAGGAGGAGATGGTGGTCAGCTCCTGGTCCTCCGGCTTGATGCGGCGCATGGTGCAGACGATGGCGGTGCTGTCCAGGCCCCCGGAAAGGGTGGAGCCCACGGGCACGTCGCTTCGCAGCCGGAGCCGGACCGCCTGCTCAAACAGGGTGCGGAACCGCTCCACGCTTTGCGGGTAAGTGTCAGGGCCGCCCTGGGCTTCCTTTTTCAGCTCATACCATTTTTCAATCCGAAAGCTGTGATCCCGCAGATCATAGAACAGGTTGTGGCCGCCGGGCAGCTGGTACACATCCGCGAAGCAGGTCTGCCGGCTGTAGTCCATCTCCCCGGTGGTCAGGTACGCCAGCAGGACCCCCTCGTTGGCCTTCACCGGCTTGGGCATCTGGGTCCAGATTTCCTTGATCTCGCTGCCAAAGTAAAAGCCCTCCGGGCTGTCCCAATAATACAGGGGCTTCACGCCGAAGCGGTCCCGGCTGCAAAAGAGGGTCTGGGCTTCCCGGTCATACAGGGCGAAAGCCCACATGCCGTTGAAGCGCTCCAGGCAGGCGGAGCCCCATTGGGCGTATGCCGCCAGAATCACCTCTGTATCCGTCTGGGTTACAAAATCGTGGCCCAGGGCCTGCAGCTCCCGGCGAAGCTCCAGGTAGTTGTAGACCTCCCCGTTGTAGATGATGGTATAGCGGCCCGCATAATGCATGGGCTGGCCGCCTTCGGGCCGCAGGTCCAAAATAGCCAGGCGGCGGTGCCCCAAAGCCACTTTTTCATCCTGGAACATGCCTTCCCCGTCCGGGCCCCGGTGCCGGATGGTATCCAGCATGGCCTGTATTTTTTGGGAATCCACGGCGCTCCGCTTTCCAATGATCCCTGCGATTCCGCACATAATGCCCCTCTTTTCTTCCCCATGATGGGGCCTTGCCCCTGCCGCCCCTTACCCGGCGCCCTTTGGATGGGATGGCATGGCCGCCAGCTCCCGGTACAGGGCAAGGTACTGGCCCATGCCCTTCTCCTGGGAAAACCTTTCGGTGGCAAAGGCAACGCATGCCTCCGTATAGGCGGATTTTCCATCGGTCTTGATTTTACGCACAGCTTGCAACACAGCTTCCAGCCTTTCCGATTCTTCCACCACATAGCCGCAACCCGGCCCCACCAGCTCGGGGGAGGCGGTGTTGCGGTATACCACCACCGGGGTACCGCAGCACAGCGCCTCTGCCGTGACCTTGCCAAAGGTTTCGGATTGCGTGGTGTTGACGCACACATCCGCTGCCGAATAGAGGGCGGCCAGCTCCTCCGCGTCGTCGGTGTGGGGAAGGTGCAGCACGCGGGATGGGATGGGCAGGCGCAGGTTGTTTTTGCCCACCAGCACCAGCTTAAAATTGTCATCCAAGCGTTCTGCCAGCCCCAAAAGGATCCGGTAGCCCTTGCTGTCGCAAACCTGGCTGGTGACCATCAGCACCACAAAGGAATCCCCCAGCCGGTACTTTTCCCGGATAACCTCCGTGCTTCGGGGATAAAAAATCCCGGTGTCAATCCAGTTATAGATGGTAATAGGGTTCCGGCTTTGGAAGATGGACTGGGCCGCTTCCTCCCGCACCCATTGGGAGACCCCCACCACCGCCAGCCTGGGTATGGCCCCAAACCACCTTTTCTTGTCCAGGAAGCAGCGGGCGGTGCGGTCAAAGAACCAGGTGGGGTTTCCGTTGTCGATATGCAACAGGGGGCAGTTCCCGCAGCGGGTTTTCCATTTTTCACAGCCGGCGGAAACATAGTGGGTGCACTTGCCGGTCATGAACCAGCAATCGTGCAAGGTGATCACCGTGGGAATATCCCGCGTTGCCAGATACCGCAGCAGCATCCCCAGGTGGATGTAGTTGCCGTGGAGGTTCCGCAGATGGACCACATCGGGCTTCAGTTCGTCCATCTGCCGGAGCATCTTCCGGGTGGAGGGGCGGGAAAAATAGGCCTGCTTCCCGGAAACGCGGGAGAGCAAAGCATGGATTTTCTGCCCCACCATGCTTCCTATGGGGGTGCTATTGGCAAAGCTGGACGTTCCCGTGGCATAAAAAACATGGGCCTGATGCCCCTTTTGCTCCAGATACTCCGCCAGCTCCACCGTGGTGCGGCCCGTGCTGCCAATACCGCAGGTGGCGTTGATTTGCACAATTTTCATTTTTGATCCTCCCCCCTGGCAACCTCTTCCAGGTCGGCCAACAGGTTCTGGCGGATCTTTTTTTCGTCATGGTTGCGCAGCAGGCATTCCCGGGCCCTGTAGGCATAGGTCTGCCGCAGGGCTTGATCGCCAACCATTCTGCGGACAGCCTTTTGGATATCTTTGGGCGTTTCGATGCACACCGCCGCGTCCTCGTCCCTGAGATACTGCCAGCCCGCGTTGATGGGCGGGCAGATGGCCAGCACCGCGCAGCCGCTGGCCAGGCAGTCCACGATTTTGGTGGAAAAGGACAAGCGGGTCACCAAGGCGTTCTTTTTTTGGAAGGATTCCACATGGAGGGCGATGTGGCTCTCCCGGTACAGCTTCTCCAGCACAGCAAAGGGCACCGCAGGGTGCAGCGCGCACCCCTCCCCGTCCTGGAGCTTGCGCCGGGCCTTTTGGGAAAGGGGGGAGGCGGTGTACACGTCCATCCGCACAGGATACCCCTCCTGGCGCAGGGCCCGCACCGCGTCGGAAACCGCCATCAGGGTTTTGTCCCGGCCAAAATAGACGCCCCCTCCGTAGATCAGGCGGATGTCATTGCGGGGTTGGCGAGGCACGGAGGCGGGGTCTTGCGCGGTATCGGCTCCCCCGGCTGCGCTCTGAGCCACCGCGCATTTGCGCAGCACCCGCATGGGAACCCCCAGCATGCCGCCGTATTCCTCCGCCTGCTGCCGGGTCATGGTATAGGCGTAGCGGTAATAGGGAAGGGTTTTGCGGATGGCCCGGCGCTGGAAAAGCCTGTGGGCCCAAAAAAGGGGCGAAAACCGGAACTGCCGCAGGGAATACAGGTCGTCGTAGGCATAGGTCATAGCCGGCATGCCCGCCAAGCCGATCACATGGCGGTGCACCGCCAGCACAAACATGCTGTAGCACAGGGGGGCGAAGATCACATCCGGCCCAAAGCCGGCGACAAAATCCCGCAAGGCCTGGCTTTTGAAATCCGCCAGCTTCCAAAGCAGCTCCCGGGCAGCGTGAAAGAGGGTTAGGTTGTGGCTGCGGAAAAAATCATAGAAGGCCTTGTTTTCCTTTTCTCCCTGGGCAGCGGCCTGATGTGCCGGCAGCTCCGGTTCCACCCGCCGCCCCATGGGGGTTTTGTGCAGCAGATTGTCCAGGGCCATCCGGTCCGTCAGCTGAAAATAGGCGGCGCAGGCCTGGGTATCGGGCAGGCCCGGCTTACAGTAGAGGTTGGCCAGCTCCACCGGCTGCCCGGCGAACAGGCTCAACAACACGTTGCCTTCGTTGGAATCTGTCCGCAGGCATTCCCGGGTGATCAGCAGAACGCGCAGCGGCCTCATTTCGCCCCCACCGGTTCTTTCGCCTGGGAGGGTTTTTGCCAGGGCCAGCGGATTTGGACCCATTTTCCCTGGGAAACCAGGAAGCAGCCCAAGGTGAAGATCATCAGCGCCTCTCCGCCGTGAAACTGCACCAAAGACAATACCAAATACACCAGCAGGTAGGCGGCCAGGGGCTCTCGGAACCATCCGGTTTTGCGGCTGCGCTGGCTGTAGAAAAGCAGGACCGCCAGGGCCACAAACCAAAGGGCCCCGATCAGGCCTCCGTCCAGCAGCCATTGGAAAAACACGTTGTGCATCACATCTTCGTAGCTGGAAAAGCCAAACTCGCTGCGCATCACCGGAAGGGCGTTGCCCGCCCCCACCCCAAAGGGATGGGCCTTGAACATGGGCAGCAGATTCTGCCACATGGCCTCGCGGCCTGCCAAGAACGAAACGGACCCTTCGCCGTAGCCCAGGAACATGCGGTTGATCATGCGCTGGGCCAGGCCCAGGGCAAAGGCGATGCCCAGGCCCGCCACCGCCAGGCCGCTCCACAGCAGGGCTGTATTCTTGCGAAAGCCGTACCGCTCATCGTAGACTAGCATCCACAGAAGGCAAAGGCCGGTGGCGACGATCCCCACCCGGCTTACGCCGATCACCGCGTAGGCCAGGCTATATAGGAGGCAGCCGAAGCGTAGCCGTTTATCCTTGATGAGGAAGCAGCCCAGCCCCAGCCAGGTGGCGTCCAGGTTCCGGCCCCCCCGGGTCAGAGAGCCCAAGGAGGAGGCGATCTGCCCCTGGGCCACCACCTCGTAGATACCCTGCCAATGGATGAGGTTGTAGATCAGATGGCACAGCACAAACACCAAAATGCCCACCTGGAGCACGCTGCCAAGCTGCTCCTTGGACAGGTACTCGCCCACATTGGCCAACACCAGCAGCACAAAAGCCCCGAATAGCCAGTGAAGGATGGATTTGCTCAGGCCGTGGGCCGAGGCTTGGATGACGGCCCAGGCGATCACATACAGGTATAGACCTGTGATGTACCAGGGCGGAATCCGCAGCTTGGGCAGCTGAAAGGCCAAAAAGGGGAGAAAGACCACCGAGAACAGGTAGCACAGGCTCACCGGAATCCCCCCGTTGGGGGTGGACAACTCCGTCAGCTTCAGGGCCGGCAGGTACGTCAGCACCAGCCAGACAGCCAATAGGATTTGCAGTACCTTAGGATTCTGATACAGCTTTTTCATAATTCTCCCCAATGTACGCTTGGTATTGCGCCGCGGCGTAGGTGATGCTGAAATGCTGGGCAAAGGCGGGCATTTTGCGCTGGCTGTTGATGTTCACCCTCTGGATCTGCCGGATCCAGGCGGGAAGATCCCCTTTTTCCGTGGAGATATGGGTTACGTCCTCGGAAAGGTCGATTTCTCCGGAAACCTGGTTGGAGCAGATACAGGGAAGCCCCGAAGCCTGGGCCTCCACCGCCACCAGCGCGAAGCCCTCGTAGTGGCTGGGCAGGCAGAATACGTCCATGGCGCTGTAGAGCTTGTTGACGTCCTGGCGCACCCCGGTAAAGATCACCCGCCGCAGCAGGTTTTTCTCTGCCACCAAAGCGCGGATTTTCTCCTCCATTTCCCCCTCGCCCACCAGCAGGAGGCAGGCGTCGGGCCGTACCTCCAGCAGCCGCTGGAACACCTCGATCAAAAACGGATGGTTCTTGGCATAGGTGAACCGCCCCACATGCCCCACCACAAAGGCGCTTTCCGGAATGCCCAGCTCCCGGCGCAGCTCCTGGCGGGCGGCGGGGTCGTAGGCGAACTTTTCGCCGTCGATGGCGTTTGGCAATACAAACACCCGGCCGCTGTCAAAGGCCCGGTCCCCATACATCCAGCGCCCGGCCTTTTCGCCGCAGGCAAACCAGCGGTTGGCAAAAATCTTGTTAAAAGGCCGCAGGGCATATTTCTGCAGCGTCTTTCCGCCCTCGCCCCAGTTGGCGGTGGAATGGTTGTGGCAGATTCTCACCGGGACCCCTGCCAGCCAGGCGGAAAACAGCGGAAAGATGGACATGGTGCTCAAATGGGCGTGGACGATGCTGTAGCGCTTCTGGCGAAAGGCCTGCCGCAGCGCCCTTTGATAGGAAAAAACCTTGGTATAGGCGGGAATCTTGTAGATTCCCGCCCCCAAGCGTTCCAACTCCTCCCGTTGGGGGAAGAGGCTGTCCTCTGTGAAGTAAAAGTCAAACTGAACCTGGCTGCGGTCCATATGGCGGTAATAGTTCATCACCACCGCCTCGATGCCGCCGCTGTCCATCCGGTTGAGTACCTGCGCCACCCGAATTGCCTTTGTCATATACAAACTCCAGCCCTTCACGCTGCCAACGGCCTTGGGGTCGGCATGCCTTTTCCCTGACGCGGGCAATAGGCCACTTGGGTTGATTCCGCTATGCTAGAGGTTCACCCATTCCTGAACATTTTGGTCCGACTTGGCCCAGGGCACGTCGGTGATGTTGGTGCAGACGCAATAGCGGCAGAAGGGAATGGCGTTGCTGAGAAATTCAAAAACCTCCTCGGCGCTTTTGGCCTGGTAAATATCCAAGGAATCCATGGGATGGAGCTTGAACATCTCCTGAGGCCGGGAGGGATCGTCCGCCTTCAGCTTCCGGTTCAGATGGTGGACATAGGCCGTGGAAGGACAGCGGTACAGCCTTCCCCGGAACAGCTGGGTGTTGTCCCCATGGGGGCAGTTCAGGTGGCTGGTGTACATGACTTGCTGGCCATAGGGGTCCAGGGCCTTGCGGTAAAAATGGTCGATGGTTTCACCGCCGCCATAGGAGAAGGCGCTGACGCCCTTGGACTTGGCGTATTCCGTCAGCTCGGCATAGTTCAGGTTCACCGGATATACCGAAAGCTGCAGCGCCACATTCTGCTCCCGAAGGGTATTCCAGAAGGATTCCGGCATCTTCTTCACCAGCAGGCCGTTGGATACGATGTCGATAAAGGTTTCCGGAAAAATGGAGCGGGCCTTCACCACAAATTGCTCGATCTCAGGGTTCAGCAGGGGCTCGCCGCCCAGCAGATGCAAATTCAGCAGCCGGTCCCCAATCAGGCTGCGCAGCTGGGTCAAATCCGAAGTGAACACGTCCAGCTCCGCAAACTCCTTCTGGGCCAGGGGCGCGTAGGTGCTGCACCCCTTGCAGCGCAGGTTGCAATGCTCCGCCAGATGGTAGTCCAGCTTGAGAATGCAGTTGCGCTTTTGCATCATCATATGGGCCAGATCATTGCGGTGAAAGCTGGCCGCCGTATTGGCGGAGGGCTGGGGCAGAATTTTGCGAAGCCAGCTTTTGAAATTCATAAAAACCTCCAAATGGATGTATCAATCCGAAATGGGAAACCTTGCAAAGTATAGCATGATTGGCTTTTTCTTGTCAAGGAAGGGGGATTTCGCACGGGACGGAGCCCCGAGCATAGGGGAATGGGAAAAAGAAAAACGGGCCCCGGGTGGGCGCGAATCCCCCCGGGGCCCGTTGCGTTGCCGCTCTTCCTGCCGTTCCTATCCCACCAAGGGGCGCAGCAGCGCCACCACCTCGGGCAGCGGCTGGGGCGGATCCGCCAGCACCCCGGTCATTTGCAGCACGATCACCACAATGCCCAGCACAATCACATACAGGGCAAACCAGTTCAAAGAGGCCTTGGCGATGATCTTCATCATAAATCGGATGGACACATAGCCGCTCAGGGCCGCCACCACCATGCCCACCGCGATGGCGGGCAGATCGCCAGAGGCGGAAAGGCTGCCGGACTTCACCACCTCGTAGCCCTCCGAGAGCATGCCCGCCACGATGGCGGGGGCGCTCATCATAAAGCTGAACTTGGCCGCCCGCTCCCGGCTGACCCCTGCGGCCACCCCGCCGAAGATGGTGGAACCGCTGCGGCTGATGCCCGGCAGCATGCCCACGGCTTGCATGGCCCCCATGGCCAAAGCCTGGAGGACGCCCAGGGGCTTATCCTCCCTGCGCAGGCGCTCCTGGCGGCGGCCCAGCCACTGGGTCAGCAGCAGCAGCAGGCCCGTAAACAGGAAGCAGGCGCCCAAGATGGCGTTATGGACCTCGTAATAGTCCAGCTGCTCGCCAAAAAGCAGCTTGGCGGCCAAGGCGGGCAGCGAGGCGATAAACAGCAGCAGCAGGGTTTTGTTTTGGATGGGATGGCGCAGCATATCCCACCATTCCTTCCAAAACACCACCAGCACCGCCAGCAGCGTGCCCACGTGGAGCAAAATATTAAAGAGCAGCTGGTGCTCCCCCCCCACGCCAAAGAGGCCTTGCAACAGGTTCAGATGACCGCTGGAGGAAACGGGCAAAAACTCCGCCAGCCCTTGAATGAGCCCCAGAAGCGCCGCGATCAGGATACTCATGGAATCGTCCCTTTCATGGATGGATGGGAAACGGCGTTGCCAGTATACTATATTTTTCCGGCCCTGTCACGGGGAAGATGCCGTGTGTTTTCGCGGGCCGCCGGGGCCGCCCCGGGGCGGCGGCTCACCATTTCTGCCGCCGTACATAGGATGGTTTGGACTACGGATCCCCGACGGGCATGCCGCGCCCAGGCGCAAACCGGTCCAGCCCGTCCAACAAGGAGGAATGACCATGCAACACCAGCCCTGCGGCTGTCAGGCCTGCGGCCAGAACCGACCTGGCCAGGCCCCGTCCAATCCCTGTCATCCACACAGACCGCCCCAGAACGACTGCGGCGCTTCCCCGTGCCCCAGGCCGCCCAGGCCCCCCAAACCGCCCAAGAACTGCCTGGGCCAGAGCGTGCTTCTGAACAAAATCATCTGCTCGGAGCGCAAGTGCTTCCCCAACCTGTGTACGGAGCTGACCCTGGCGGACCTCCCCTGCTGCGCCAAAGCGCCCTTTATGCTGCTGATGGTACAGCAAAGCGGCGCCAACCCCTGGTGGGCGCCGCTGGAAAATGACGGGCCCCGCAACCGGCTGTGCCTGCGGGTGTGCATCCCGGTCTGCTGCCAGATCAGGGACGCCTGCGGCCGCCACTTCTCCGCCATGGGCACGGTGGAGTTGGACACCTGCTTCTCTCCCGGCTGCTCCCCCTCGGACTGCTGGCGGCATACCCTGACCCTCGTGCCCTGCGTGCGGCTGTGCAATCCGCCGGTCTGCGCCCAGGACTGCGTCTTTCCCGTCCGGCTGGAGGTGGTCCTGGAGATGTACCTCACCAGGCCGGAGCCCTGCCTTATGCGTTCCTCGGAGCCTTCCTGCCCGGAGCTTCCCCTGTATCCCCAGCCGTGCCGGCCTGATCCACCTTGTTGGCCACGATGCCCAGAAGCCCCGGACCCGTGTGGATGGCCAAGACAGGGCTGACCGGAGTGACAAAGAACTCCACGATGTTCAGCGTTGCTTTCAGCTTCTCCAGCAGCTCCGTGGCCGCCTCCTGGGCATGGCCGTGAACCACCGAAAGGCTGAGCTTGGCCTGGCCGAAGTGCGCCAGAGCTTCCTGCACCATGGTCTCTATGGCGTTTTTGTAGCCCCGGGCCTTGGCCAGGGTTTCGTACACGCCTTCCTTGTTGACAAAGATGATGGGCTTGATCTGCAAGAGGCTGCCCACCATGCCTTCCACCAGACCGATGCGGCCCCCCTTGCGCAAAAATTCCAGGGTACGGATCACAAACATGCCCAGCTGGGTGCCGCGCACCTCCTGGGCTTTTTCAATGGCCTCCTGCACGGAGAGGCCCTTGCGGAGGGCCTTGGCCGCCGCCAGCACCATCATCCCCAGGCCCGTGGACAGGGTCAGGGAATCCACCACGTGGATGTTCATCCGGTCCTGGTAGTCCTCGGCCAGCATCCGAACCATGTGGCAGGTGCCGCTGAGCCCCGAGGAGATGCTCAGGTGGATCACATCCGTCACGCCCTCCCGGACCAGCTGGTCGAAAAGGCCGGTGACGTCCTCCGGCAGGGGAAGGCTGGTTTTGGGCACCTCTTTTTCCAGCAGCGCGTACAGCTCCTCCTGGCCGATGTCCACCCGGTCCCGGTATTCCCGGTTCTGGCAGGTCACCCGCAGGGAAATCATGCGGATGCCGTAGGTGGAAAGCTGCTCGTCGCTTAAATCACAGGAGGAATCTGTTACGATCACCACTTTTGATTCCTTCGCCATGCCTATGTCCTCCTTGTGGTAAGATTGTGTGTCAAAGGGCAAGAGCCGGCAAGCCTTGCGCCTTTTCTGCCATTTATTATAACATGGAGAAGGGGATAGTCAAACATAAATCGCCTTTGCCCGGGCGCAAGCCCCGTAACGTTTCTTACAAATCCCTGGTCTTTATTGACAAACCCACCCCGTTGCATTAGTATAAAAGTCGCTGGAATCCAGAAAATCGCGCGATTTTGATGGCGGAGGCGAAGGGAAGAATGAGCTTCACCGTAACACCAAAACGTGGAGGAGCGGGCCATGGCCGTGGCCCTTTGTTTTTCATGAGCCTGGCCCTGTGCCTGGGCTTTTTGTTCTTCTGGGCCCTGGGAGGGCTGCCCCTGTTTCAAAGCCGGGAGGCCCGATGGGCGGCCCATGCCGCTTCCCCGGGGGAGCCCGCCTCCTTGCGCTTCGCCGCCTTTGCGGACAGCAACGAGAACGGGGTCCGGGGGGAGTATGAACGGCCCATTGCGGGGGTGCTGGTGGAGATATTGGATGGCCGCAACGAGGTCATCGCCTCCGGCGCCACCGGCGGGGCGGGGGAGGCGATGATTCCGGGGGTGAGCCCCGGGGAGGCCAGCCTTCGGATCACCTTGCCCCATGGGTACCGCTACACCGTTCAGGGGAAGGGCCAGGGGCTGGGGATCAGCTGCGCCACCTCGGAGGAGGACATGGCCCAATCGGCCCCCATGGCCTTTGTGGCCGGGCAGACCACTGAGGCGGCCATTGGCGCGGTGCCGGTGGGCTCCTTCTCCGGCAGGGTGTGGATGGACGAGAACAACAACGGCGTCATGGACCCGGAGGAGCCCGGGGTAGGCGGCATCAGCCTTTCTTTGGTGGGCGGCAAGGCCCGCAAGACCTATACCACCCTGTCCCAGGAGTCCGGGGAGTATCTGTTTGACCGCCTGCCCAACGGTACCTACAACCTGGTGGCTGAGCTGCCCGAGGGCCTGCT
The DNA here is from genome assembly GCA_029974855.1 of Eubacteriales bacterium. Next base: position 3,771 of record JARKQO010000002.1, on the reverse strand, counting down.
CTTTGCCCGGTACAGCGACACCGGGGGGGACCTGCGCTCCGTGTTCACGGTGGCGGGTACCAAGGCCAGCCGCTCCTTCCCCCTGAGCGGGGCCGTGGATGTGGCGAACAAGAACATAGGTGTGGTGCCCCAGGGCGCCATCAAGGGCACGGCGTTTTTGGACCTGAATTACAACGGCATGCTGGATGAGGGCGAGCCCGGGTATCCGGGGGTCATCCTGGAGGTGTACCGGACGGTGAGGGCCGAGGCCGAGGGCCGCATGACCACCGGCCAGGACGGCAGCTTCGCCTTTGACAGCCTACGGGCCGGGGAATACCGCCTGCGGGCCGTTTTGCCGGACGACGGCAGCATCTTTACGCTGGTATCCCCGGAAAACAGCAAGCAGGCCAACCACTTCGCCCAGCGCTCCACGCGGCGGGAAAACAGCGTGTCCCCCATCGCCATCGGCACCGGCGGCACCGCCACCACCGTGGTGGGGGTGGCCCTGGGGGGCACCATCAAGGGCACCGTGTTTCAGGATGACAACTATGACGGAATCCTCAAGGGCAAGGAGAAGAAGCATTCCGGGATCCGGGTGGAGCTGCGGGACGAGGCGGGCACGCTGCTGTCCCATACTTTGACCAACGCCAACGGGAACTATACCTTGGCCGGGGTGATGCCGGGCAGGTATGTGGTGGCCTTTTTGCGCAAGGAGGGGCACGCCTTCTCGCGCCTGCGCCCCCAGGAGGAGGGGGGCAACTGGGTGAAGGGCCTGGAAGGGGAGTTTGGCCTGACCCAGCCCATGGAGATCGCCATGGGGCAGACCGTGGAGCATGTGAACGCGGGGATGCTCCGCTCCGCCACTGTGGCGGGGGTGTTCTTTGAGGACCTGAACGACAACGGCCTCCAGGACCAGGGGGAGGGGGGCATGGAGGACGCCGGCGTCCGCCTGTAGTCCCCGGACGCGGAGATCGACCTGACCGTGCCGGTGCAGGCCGACGGAGGGTATTTCTTTGACGGGGTGATGCCGGGCCGGTACACCCTTACCTATCTGCTGCCGGAGAACGTGGAAATGGCCCCGGTGGTCCAGGGGGGCAACACCTTGGCAGAGGCCGCCAGCGAGGAATTTGTCATCGAAAGCGGGGCCAAGGTCCTCAGGGCTCCGGCAGGAGCCGTGCGGCTGGGTACCTTCACCGGCTATCTGTTCCACGACCTGAACGCCAACGGCGTGCAAGACCAGGGGGAGGAGCGGGCCAAAGGCCTGGAGGTGACCCTCATTCCCAGCCGGGCGGACCTGGAGGTGGTTCGGACAGAGGCGGACCGGGACGGCCATTTCGCGCTGACGGGCCTGCGCCCCGCCACCTACCAGCTGGAGCTGAAGCTGGCGGAGGAATTCATTTTCAGCGCCCCCATCCAGGCTTCGGGGCTGAGGCTGGATACCGTGTCCCAGCAAAGGCTCGCCTGCCCCTGGGAGGTGCTGGTAAGCCGGGCGGATCAGGCCGTGGGCATGGTGAAGCCCGCCACCCTGAAGGGCTATGTGTGGCTGGATGAAAACCTGGACGGCGCCCAGGGCCGAAAGGAGGCGCTGCTGCCGGAGCTGGCCTTTGAGCTGGTGGACGAGGCCCGGGGCCAGCCGGTGAAAACCGCCACATCGGACCAGGATGGCTACGTGACCTTTGGGAGCGTCAGGCCGGGGCTGTACACCGTGCGCTTTGCCATTCCCGCCCAGTCCGAGCCCGCGGGGGAGCCGGAGGCCACCTTCCAGGCCCAGGGCGGCGTGATGGTGCAAAAGGGCATCCAGGTAGGGGAAGGGCAGACCTTCCAGGAGATGCACGCGGGGCTGGTGAGCCGCACCAGCATCGGCGGCGTGGTGGCCCTGCAACAGGCGGGGCAGCGCGGCGGCCTGGCGGGCCTTTCCGTGCGGCTGTATGAAGAGGGAGGCCAACAGCCGCTTCAGACGGCCTTCACCCAGGAGGACGGCAGCTACCGCTTTGACGGCCTGTGGCCCGGAACCTATGTGCTGGTCTGCCAGCGGCCGGGGGATATGCTCTTTGTGGAGCGGACGGACCCCAACTACCCGGAGGGAACCTCCGTGGTGGTGGAGCCCCTGGGGCAGGAGGGCCAGAGCGACCCCTTCCCCCTGGCCATGGCCCGCGACCTTCTCAGCCAGAACGTGCTGTTCATTCGCCCGGCCAAGGTGGGGGACCTGGCCTGGCTGGACCTGAACCGGAACGGCCTGTTGGACGGGGGAGAGCCCGGGGTTCCCGGCGTGACGGTGCAACTGGTGTCCCAAGGGCAGGTGGTGGCGGAAACGGTCACCGACGCTTATGGGTATTACCTGTTTGAGGGGGTATACCCCGGTCAGTACCTGTTGCAAGCCAAGGGCTATCCCCAGCTTGCCATCACCACCCCCGTGCCGGAGCTGCGCTTGATCAGCAGCTGCCTCACCGGCGGGGATGGGAATGAGGCCCGCAGCGACGCCTTTGAGGTGGTCAGCGGCAGCGTGAACCTGGATTTTGACCTGGGCTATGTGCTCCGGGAAGGCCAGAGCATGCCAGAGGCCATCGTACCCCCGCCCCAGAAGGACTGGACCGGGAGCTATGTGTCCGGCGGGCGGCAATAGAATAGAATAGCGCCAATAGCATAGGAATACGCCAGCAAGACCGGCCCTGGGCCGGTCTTGCTGGCGTAAAGGAAAGCGTCCGGGAAGCATTCCTGCTTCACCCTGACCCTTTCTCCCTAAATCTTCAGCCATTCCCCCTGGGAGGATTCCGAGCGGCTCCGGTCCACCATCAGCAAGGTGAGCACGGTCATGTCATCCTTGGGAACGCCTCCGCTGGCCAGGAGGGCGCTTCGCAGCAGCGCATCCGCCATGCGCTGGGGCTGGATATAGAGGCTTTCGGAAATGGTCAGCTCCATCTGCTGGCCCTCTCCCAGCACGTCCGCCACCCCGTCGCTCATCACAATCAGGATATCCCCGCTGTGAATGCGCAGGCTTTGGCTGGTGGGCTCCACCTCCTCCAAAATCCCCAGGGGCAGGCTGGAGCCCTCCACCTGCTTGATGTAGTTGCCCCGCACCAGCCAGGAGGCACTGGCTCCCAGCTTTTCGCTCTGGATTTCCCCGGTCCAAAGGCTTAAATCCATCAAATCCACAGTGGCAAAGCCCTCCGCCTCGGCGCCGGAGAGGATCATGCCGTTGACGGCGGTGATAGCCTGGCGGCGGGTATACCCGGCCTCCAGGCACAGCAGCAGCAATTCCAAAGTCTTGGTGCTTACAAAATGGGCGTTGGGGCCATGGCCCATGCCGTCGCTGAGCAACAGCACAAAGCGGCCCCCGGGGAATTGCTTGGCGGCGATGGCGTCCCCACAGACCCGCTCCTCCTCCCAGCCGTTTTGCTGCCCGGCGCAAAGGCTGGCAACCCCCACCTCCACGCTGTACAGGGGAAGCTCCTCCAGCTCCGTGCGGTTTTTCACCGTGCGTACGATCCCCAAGGAGAGCCCCTCCGCCTGTTGCAGATGCCGCAGCAGCTTATGGGGCTGCTTTCCCAGGGGGGCCAAGGCGTCGGTTTCAATGGCGGCTTGCAAATGCCCGTCCACCCGCCGGGCATAGCACAGGGAGCCGGGATAGTGCAGGTCCCGCATGGCCTTGTTGATTTGGTAGGCCGCTGGCAAATCCCCCACAGTTTCGCCCCCGGTGAGGGCGCGGATCTCCGCGATGGCGTCCGCCATCGCGGTGAGGTGGGTGACAGTCATGGCCCGCTCAAAGCGGGCTTTGGCCTGGGAAGCCAAGGC
>JARKQO010000562.1 GCA_029974855.1 Eubacteriales bacterium | reverse complement strand
CAGGTCTTCACAAGCCGTTCCGAAGCGGACTCGTGGATTCGGTCTCTTCGCGGCCTCATGGATGAGGACTTCGAGGATTCCGTGACGTGCGAGACCTTCCGGGAAAGCCTGGAATGGCTTTCCCCCCTGGTGCCTTCCATGCCGCTGTGGATCGCGGGCAAGCAGAGCGGCGCGCTGTTGCCGCTTCAGCCCGTGCCGTCCCAGCGGCGCAACCAGGTCATCGCCGGGATTGTGGTGCTCCTCCTGCTGTCGGGGGGATACGTGCTCAAGCTCTTCCTGGAGCACCAGGCCGGAAAGCGGGCCGTGGAAGCCGCCAGGACGGCCATGCTGGACAAGGAGCAGCGGCGGCGGGAGATCATGGCCAATCCGGAAGCCCATTTCCAGAGCCCCTGGCTGGAAGCGCCGGATGTGGCGGAAAGCATCCGGTCCGGCATCACCGCCATCCTGGGCCTTCCGTTGGTGGCCAGCGGATGGGTCCTGGAGACGGCAACCTTCGACGGCCAGGCCGTCACGGTCTCCTGGGGCCATCGCCCTGGGGCCGATTTCTCGCAACTCCCCCCCGGAGCGCGCATCGAGAATCCTCAAAAAGCCGTGTCCCGCTTCCCGGCCGGGAAGGTGTCCAGGCTCCAGGGCGCGGCAGCCCTGATCCCCCGCGAGGACTGCACCAGGCGCTTCTATCAAGGCACTCAACTCATGGGCGGACGTCTGAAGCTCCAGTTCCATGCGCAGGAGAAACGCGAAATCGAAGGCGTCGAAGTGATCTCTCCCTGGCAAAAGGGCCAGTGGGAGCTTGTCGATGTTCCTGCCGCCGTAGTGCTCGATGCGTCGTTTCCCGAAGGGTTCACCGCAATGCCAGGACTCATGCTGTCGAGCATCATCCAGGACAAAGGCTCCTGGTCGTTCAAGGGGGCTATCTATGCTGTTCCAAGGTAACAGAAGGCGAATCGTCTGGATCGTCGGCGGCGGGCTCGCCATGCTGTCCCTCCTCTTCATGGGCCACATGGCCCTGAGCAAGTGGCTTGCACCTCCGCCGCCCCCGGTGCCGGTCGCCTCCAAGGCTCCAAAGGTCTCCAGGCCGTCCGCCGCACAGGCCACCCAGGCGAAGGGCACGGCGGAAAGCCAGGAGCCCGGAGCCAAGTCCGAGGGCCAGCCCTCAGCCCCTCCAGCCCCGGGCGCTGCCGTTCCCGGCGTCCCCGTGGCCGGGAACCTGGCCCTTATCACGACGCTGCGCGCCCAGCTCGAAGAGCTGCGCATCCAGGCGGCCATTGCCCAGGAGCGCGAGAAGATGCTTCCCAAGCCCCTTGCCGTGTCTGCCGCGCAGCCCAAGACCCTCGATCTGCCTGAAATCCCCACGCCGCGACTCGAACAAAAGCCCAGGCGGACATCGCCCATGGTGGTGTCCGTCCAGGGCGTGGATGGCCAGTCCACGGCAACGGTCCGGCTGCAATCGGGGGAACTGGTTTTGGTCCGGCCCGGGGATCGCTTCAATGGTGGGGTGATCGGCTCCGTCAGCAGGAACGACGTGACCATCCGACGCGGCAGCGCGTCCACCACCCTGGCCTTCGAGTAGGGGGCCTGCACCATGGAATTCTCCACCTCCAGCTTCATCGAAGGGGTTCCCGAGGCCATGCGCGGCCGTGTCGCG
>JARKQO010000561.1 GCA_029974855.1 Eubacteriales bacterium | reverse complement strand
ACCCGGCGGCGATGATCACCGCCCGCTTCACCCGGAAGCCCTCCAGCAAAGCGGCCCCCTGGGGAGTGAGGCCCTGGGGGGACAGATACCCAAGGGCCCGCAGCTCCCCGATGGTTTTGTTGACAGTACCCAAGGATAAGTCCAGATCGCCGGCGACCTCCCGCTGGGAGGGGATGGACTGGGCCTGGGCGTAGTAGGCCATCAGGTCAAACTGTTTTTTGGATATCATGATACACGATTCCTTTTTGAAGGGTTTTTTGGATGCCATACCGTTTGATCCCATAGACCAGGGCCTTCCACAGCCCGTTGGTGAGCAGCAAAATCAAAGAGACCACCGCCGAGCATTCCAGCAGCATCAAAGCGTCGAACTGGTTGATCATCAAGGAGAAGGGCTTGTTGGCCGTGGTGGCCAGAAAGGATACGGCGGAGATGGTGATCATGGAGTTGACAAACAGGTAGGAGCCCATCTCCAGCAAGGTTCCCTTCACATGGGGCAAAATCACGTCCAGCACGATCCGCAGCCGGGACACCCCCAAGGTGGAGCCCACGGCCTCCAGGTTTTCGTTCACCTTGCCCAGGGCGTTGTACATCATCAGGTAGGGGGAGCCGAAGAAGTGGGTGATGTTGGCCATCACCAGCAGCGTCAAGGTGCCCTGCAGGGCGCTGCCCTTGTACAGCAGCGCGTAGGAAAGGCCCAGCACGATGCCCGGGATCGCCAAGGACAGCATGCTGAACAGGTGGAGGAAAGCCGAGGACAGGGACCGCATCCGGGAGGTGAGATAGGCGGTGACAAAGCCGATTCCCGTGCCCAGCAAAGCCACCAGCCCGGAGATCACCAAGGAGTTCACCAGATACTCCGCGCCGTTCATGTCAAAGGTTTTGCGGACGTTTTGCAGCGTGAGGGTGAGATCGATGGGGTATTGCTTGGCAAAGGCCAGCACCAGAAACGCCGCGTTGTTCAGGGCCACCATCAGCACCACCAGGCCGCAGAACAGGGAGGCCGCCGCGTCCCGCGCTTTGCTTGGCTTCAGCACAAAGGGCTGCGCCATGGCGGAGCCCCCGGCCCGGTCCCGGTTCAGGGAGTCGATGGCAAAGGAAAGCAGGGCCGGAAACAGCAAAATGAAGCCGATGACGCTGCCCTTGCCAAAGTCCAGCTGGCCGATGACCTCGTGATACATGATCACCGGGAGGGTTTGGAACTTTCCCCCGATGACGATGGGCACGCCGTAGTCCGTAAAGATCATGGTAAACACGGAGAACACCACGGAGATCATGGGCTTGCGCAAATACACGGCGGTGATGTCCTTGAGCTGGTGAAACCGGGAGACGCCCAGCACCGCCGCCACCTCGTACTGGGTAAAGCTTTCGTATTTCAGGATGTCCTGGATCATCAAAAAGGCAAAGGGGAAGGAGTACATCACGGACCCGGCCACAATGCCCCAGAAGCCGTAGAGGTTCATGTTCAGCCCCAGGGCCTTGGTGAGGATGCCGTTGGCCCCGAACAGAATGATGAGGCCGGAGCTGTGGGAGATGGAGGGGATCAGCATGGGCAAGGTCAGCAGCAGCGTCCAGACGGATTTGCGCCGTATCTGGGTCCGCACCATGGACCAGGCCAAAGCAAAGGAGATGGCAAGGGAAATCAAGGTGGCCACCGTGGTGACGTGAAGGGAGTTCAGCAACCCTTTTTGGAACTGCCTGGTGGAGGTGATGGCCACCAAAGCCTCCCCGTCGATGAACAGGAACATTTTGAGCAAGGGCAGCACCACGCAGCCCAGCAGAACCGCCAGGAAGATCACCTTGAAAAGCAGACCGCTATGCTTGCCCATGGCGTTCCCTGCCCACCGGGTCCCCCATGAACCGCGTGAGGGACTCAATTTTGATTTGCATGTTTTTCACCACGAAGTCCCGCACATACTCATCCGCCGGGTGGCGGATGAGCTCCAGGGGCTCCCCGATCTGGTGGATTTCCCCGTCGCTCATCACCATGATCCGGTCGGACAGGGCAAAGGCCTCCTCCTGGTCGTGGGTGATGCAGACCATGGTGGAGCCGCTTTCCTTTTGAATGCGCTTGATCTCCTGCCGCAGGCTGAGCCGGGTGGCCTCGGCCAAGGCGGACATGGGCTCGTCGAACCACATGATGTCCGGGTTCAGGGCCTAGGTTCTGGCGATGGCCTCCCGCTGCTGCTGCCCGCCGGAGATCTGGAGGGGTTTTTTGTGCCGCAAGTCCGTGAGGCGCACCTGCTCCAGGGCCCGGAGGGCCACCTCCCGGGCGGTATCTTTGGTGGCCCTATTCCGCTTCAGGGCGTACTCCACGTTGCGCAAAACGGACATGTTCTCAAACAGGGCATAGTTCTGAAACACAATGCCCATTTTGCGCTCCGCGGGCCTCAGGGCCGTGATGTCCACCCCGTCCTTTACCACGGCGCCGCCGGTGGGCTCCAGCAAGCCCACCAGAATCCGCAGCAGCGTTGTCTTTCCGCAGCCTGAGGGCCCCAGAATGGACAGGAACTCCCCGTCCCGGACGGTGAAGTGGATTTGGTCCAGCACCACCTTGGACCCGTAGCATTTGCGCAGGTTTTTCACTTCCAGCTTGATTCTTGGGTTGCCGGGAAGGGTCAGTACATCCATTGCGCAAGGAGCCTTTCTTTTTCCGTGGCGTCGTTGTTGCTCATATCCGCGTAGGGGATATTGGCGGGATAGTTGGGGATGGTGAAGGTTTTGCCGTGGTAGATCTGCTCTGGGTAGAAGGCGGCGCAGATTTCCTCCGTGAGGGTTTCGTAGAAGAACCGGAACACATCCTGGACGGCCTGTTTGGTTTCCTTGCCCTTGATGATGGCCGCGCCGCAGGCCGCGTAGGGGGAGCCCTCCGGGAAGAACAGGATTTTCAGGGGATAGCCCTCGGTGATCTTCACGGAGGCGTGGGAGGTCATCCCCAAAGCGATGGCGATTTCCTCCTGCACCAAAGAGTTCACCGGGCCGGAGCCCGAGGAGGTGAACTGGAGGATGTTTTCCGCCAGGGCGTCGAAATAGTCCAGGGCCTCGGTTTCGCCCCAGGCGTTCACCAGGCTTTTATAGAACAGGTACCCGGTGGCGGAGGATTTGGGGTTGGGCATGGAGATCAGGTTGCGGTATTCGGGGCGCAGCAAATCCTGGTAGGAGGCGGGCTCCGGCAGGCCCCGGTCCGCCAGGACCTTGGTGTTCACGATGACGGCGCCCCCGTAGCGCATGGTGGGGAGGTAGTTGGGGCTTTGGACCAGGTCCTCCAGGAAGATGGAGGCGTCGTAGGCGGAAAGGTCCGCGTAGACCCCCTCCCGGTCCAGCATTTCCATGTAGCCGTATTCCAGGTCGTAGGAGATATCGCACTCGGTGAAGGAGCCCTCCGCCTTCAGCTTGGCGGCATGGTTCCCGGAGGACAGGTACTCGATGACCACGTTGTACTGGGGAAGGGCTTCCGTAAGCCGTTCACGGATCAGCTGGATTTCGTTTTCGTCTGAACTGGTGTAGAGGACCACACGGGAGGGGTCGGAGGCCAAAGCGGGGGAGGAGAACAGAGATACCACCAGGCAAATCAGGCATACAAGAGAGAGAATCCGTTTCATAGGCAACCCCCCAAATGTTCGATTTGGTAGATTATACCTCTGAAAATGAACAGAGTCAAGGGGGGGATTTGCCGGCGGGGCCATTTGGACGGAGGCGCAAAAAAGCCCCCCTGGCCGCCGCCCCGGCTCCTGTTCCTGCCTTTCCAGGCTGGGCCCGGCAGGGTGGAGAGAGGGGCAGAGCGACGTATGGGGGCTTTGGAACGGGCGGCGGGGGAGGAACCGGAACGGGCCGTTGTGCAATGATTCCCCGGCGCGGTTCCCGCCGCCCTAGTCCCGCTTTACGCTTTCCCAGCGCTGGGTTTCGGCGGAGCGCTTGATGGCGTCGTTGATCCGCAATTCCTCCAGGCCGTCCGCAAAGGCGGGGTAGGGAAGCCCCTCCTCCGGGTGCAGGATGCGGCGGTATATCTGGTAAAAATGTTGCTTATCCGTATCGGCGAAGCCCTCGTTGTGGCCCCCCGGGTAGGCGCACAGGCTGGCGGCCTCGGGGTGCAGCAGCGAGGGATCCCGCAGCAAAAGCTCGTTGGGGCGGTCCCGGTGGCCGATCCAAAGCTCGTTGCACCGTTCCGAGTCGTAGGCCAGGGAGGCCTGGGTACCGCAGATTTCCAGGTACAGGCGGTTTTTGCGGCCCGCCGCCGCCTGGGTTACGGTAAACGCGCCAGGGATACCCCCGGCAAAGCGCAGCAGCACGGAGGCATAATCCTCGGTCTGCACGGGCGTCAGCTTGCCGCCGGCCTCCCGGGCCCCTTGGCCGAAGGTTTTTGGCCCGGCGCCCGGGGCCAGGCGCCGCTCATGGAAAATCGCGAAATCGCCCATGACCCGGTCAATTCTGTCCCCGGTCAAAAACTGCACCATATCGCACCAATGGCTGCCGATGTCCGCCACGGCCCGGGTGTCGCCGCTATACCGGGGCTCGATGCGCCAGGAGTAATCCGTATCGTACAGAAGCCAGTCCTGCTGGTAGGAACCGCCTACGCTGAGAAGCCTGCCCAGTTCCCCCCTTTGGATCATCTCCCGGGCCTGGCGCATCAGCGGAAAAAACCGGTAGTTGAAATTCACCGCGCAGACCAGGCCCTTTTGTTCCGCCAGGGCGCACAGCTCCTCTCCCTGGGCGGTGGTGAGCGCCAGGGGCTTTTCGCAAACCACATGCTTGCCATGGTCCAGGGCCGCCCGGGCCATGGGGAAATGCAAGTGGTTGGGGGTGCAGATATGCACGGCGTCCAGGAGGGGGTCCGCCAGCAATTCCGTCCAGGAGTCATAGGCCCGGGGGATGTGCAGCCGGTCCGCCGCCGCCCGGGCCAAAGGGGCGTCGGCGTCGGCAATGCCCGCGACCTCCACAAACCCAAGCCTCCGCAAAGCCTCCACATGCACGGGGCCAATAAACCCGCTGCCGATGACCCCCGCCTTGATCTTTTTCATAGGCACAGCTCCCGCTCGATCTCCCGGATGGTTTGCACCGAGCGGCGCACCACCGCGTCCATCACCGCCGCATCGCAAGGGGCGTTGGACACCACATAGGGGTTGGGCACCGGCCCCAAAGGCTCCCCGGTGACGAAGGCCTGCCTGTTTTGGTAGTCCAGCAGGTACAGCGCCCGTACAACGGTGGCAAAGTCGATCATGCCCGTGCCGGGGGCATTGCGGTTGCTGTCGGCGATATGCAGGTTCACCAGGGCGTCCCCGCAGCGCAGGATACTCTCGCCCATGTGCTCCTCCTCCAGCAGCATGTGGTAGGTATCGGCGTTCACGTGGGCAATGGCGGGATGGTCCACCCGCCGGATGTAACCCAGGGCGTCCTCCACCGTGTGGATCAGGCTGACCTCCGCCCCCCGGATGGGCTCGATGGCCGCCTTGACCCCGGCAGCCGCGAAGAAATCCCCCAGCTCCCGGAGGGTATCGGCGCTGCGTTCCAATTCCCACGGGTCCAGGGCGTCCGGGCGCCCTACCGCCGAGGGCACCACGATCAGGTAGCTTCCGCCCACCTGGTGCAAAAACTCAACCTGGCGCTTGATATAATCCTTTACCCGCTGCACCGTGTACACATTGTTGGAGGACAGGTCGTTTTCGGGGGAAAACAGCCCGCAGGCCCCCGATACCCCCAGCTGGTAACGGTCCAGGGCCTCCCGCAACGTTTCCAGGGAAAGGCCGGAATCCCGGGTGTGCCGGTCGCCCTTGAGCTCCACCCATTCCAGCCCGCAATCGTGCAGGCGCTTGGCGGAGTCCCCGAAGGCTTCCCGGCCGAACATCCAGGTGCTCCAGGAAAGCTTCAGCCGGGCCTTGAACCGCTCCGGCCGGGCCGCCTTTGCGGCTTCAAAATCCTCCTGGATCCGCAGGGACTTTTTTTCGTAGCTTTGCATGGCGCGCCTCCTTACTGCTTGCCGCCGCTTTGCTGGCTGAGCATGCTCACGGCCAGGGCGGCGATAATGATCAGCCCGTGCACGATATCCTGGGCATAAGGGTTCACCTGAAGCATGTTGAGGCAGTTGGAGATGATCCCCATCAGCAGCACGCCAAAGAACGTGCCCAAAATGCGCCCCTTGCCGCCCTTCATCGGCACCCCGCCGATGACCACCGCACCGATGGCCTTCATGTCCATGCCGGTGCCTGTGGAGGGCTGCACGGCCCCCACCCGGGAAAGCAGCAGCGCCGCCGCGCAGCCCACCAAAAGGCCGTTGATGGCGAAGATCAGCAGCTTGTTCTGCTTGACCTTGATGCCGGAAAGGTATGCCGCGTGCTCGTTGTTGCCCAAAGCATACACCCGCCGCCCCAGCTTGGTCTTGTTCAGCAGCACCGACATCAGCCCGTACCCCAGCAGGCTGAACACAAACAGCATGGGAATCGCGCCCAGGAGCTTGGTTTTGCCGATCCATTCAAACTGCCCGTAGATGGTCTGCACCGAGGCGTTGGTAAGGGCCAAGGAAATCCCCTTAAAGGTGCCCACGCAGGCCAAGGACACGATGAAGGAGGGGGCCTTCAGCGCGATGGACACTCCGCCCACGAACACGCCGCAAAGGGTGGTGACCAAAATACCCACCAGCACGGCCTGCCACTCCGGCACGTTCACCTTCATCAGCATCGCCATGCAGCAGGTGCCCAGGCCGATGCTGGAGGCCACGGAGATATCGATGTTGCCGGAGATCATCACGATGGTGGCGCCGGTGGCCACCAGCCCCAACGTGGAGATCTGCTCCAAAATACTGATGAGGTTGGCGGGCTTGAAGAAGTTGTTGTTCACAAGCCCCGTGACGGTGGAGATCAGCACGATCACGATCAGGATGAAAAACCACTGCTCCTTAAGCAGGCCCCGAAGCTTTCTAGTTGGCCGAGTCAGGCTGCTTTCCATGTACCTTACCTCCCAAGAAGTATTCCATCAGCGTTTCCTCGCTGACCCCGCGCTCAAAAACCTCCACCAGCCTGCCCTGCCACATCACCCCGATGCGGTCGCTCAAGGAGAGCAGCTCCGGCATATCCGAGGAGATCACCAGAATGTAGTTGCCCTTTTGGGCCAGGGCCACGATCAGCTCGTAAATGTCCTGCCGGGAGCCGATGTCCACGCCCTTGGTAGGCTCGTCAAAGATCAGCACGTTGCCGCCGGCCAGCAGCGCCCGGGCCACCACCACCTTTTGCTGATTGCCGCCGCTTAAATCGCCGATGCGCTGGTCCAGCCCGGTGATGGCGATGTGGAGCTGCTCCCAAAGCTGCGTGCCCAGCGCCTTTTCCTTGGCTCCCGCCAGCCAAAAGCTCCTGGACAGCTCGTTGTGCACCACCAGCATGTTCTCCAGCACAGAGCGGTCCACAAACATGCCCAGCTCCTTGCGGTTTTCGGAGATCATGATGATGCCGTGCCGCAGGGCGTCCCGGGGGCTGGCGATGGCAAGCTCCCGCCCCTCCAGGCGCAGGGAGCCCCGGTCCTTCTTTTCCGCCCCCACGATGGCCCTGGCCAGCTCCGTGCGGCCCGCGCCCACCAGCCCGCCCAGCCCAAACACCTCGCCCTTGCGCACGGTAAAGGACACGTCGTGGACGGCGTCCCGCCAGGTGAAATGCTCTATGCTCAATTCCCCGTCCTGCGGCGGGAATAACGCTCGCTCGTAAAACAGCTTGGCTTCCCGCCCCACCATCCTGCGGATGACCTGTTCCACGGTGGTCTGGGCCACGTCCACCGTGCCCATGTAGTCCCCGTCCTTCAGGATGGTAATGCGGTCCCCGATCTGGAACACTTCCTCCAGGTAGTGGGAGATATAGATGATGCCTACGCCCCGGGCCCGCAGGTCGCACACCATGCCCATGAGCGCCTTGGTTTCCTCCACGCCCAGAGAGCTGGTGGGCTCGTCCATGATCAGCACCTTGGCGTCCCCGTGGATGGCCTTGGCGATCTGGAGCATTTGCTTTTGCGCGGCGGAAAGATCGCTGACCAGGCTTTTTTCATCAATCTTCAAACGCAGCTTTTCCAGCATTTCCCGGGCCAGGCGGTTTTGCAGCTCCCGGTCTACAAACCCCAGGCGGTTGCTTTTTTCGATGCCCAAATAGATGTTGTCCGCCACGCTGAGGGAGTCGATGAGCTCCACATCCTGATAGATGGTGTAGATGCCCTGCTGAATGGCCTGCTGGGGGGTGAGGGAGGCGTACTGCTCCTGGCCGATCTGGATTTTGCCCTGGCTGGGCGCGATGGCCCCGGACAGGATCTTGATCAGCGTGGATTTGCCGGCCCCGTTTTCCCCCAACAGGCAATGGACCTCTCCCCGGCGCAGCGTAAAGCTGACGTTTTTAAGAACCGTATGCTCCCCGTATTGCTTGCTGATCCCGCTGAGTCCAAGCAACTCTTCCATCCTTTCCCCTCCCCTTGCTTGAAAAACGGGCCTCACAATGTTTTACGATTGTGAGGCCCGTGGTATGCCGGCGGCTTAGTACAGGCCGTCGTATTGCGGGAAATTGGTCTTGGTGAGCTCGATCCAGGTGCTGTCCACTTCCCAGTTGATGACGGTCATGGGATCGTCGCAGTTGTCCTTGGTGATGTTGGTGATGGGCAGCATGATCTGCTGGTTGAGATCGGTCACAACGCCCTTCACAAACGCTTGCAGCGCCAGGAAGGAGATCATGCCCTCCCAGCCGGGAGAGGAGCTGATGGTATAGTTGAGCTTGCCTTCCTTCAGCAGCTCGATGCCAACGGGAGAGCCGTTCTGGGCGATCACCTTGATGGGGTTGTTCAGCAGGCCCTTGCCATCCAGCATGCGGATGACGCCGGCGGCCATGTCCTCGTTGCCAACGAACATCACGGAGAAGTCCAGGCCGGATTCCACTAGGTCCGCGGCGTGGGCCAAGGCGGTCTCGGGGTTGTACTTGGTGTCGCGCACGGCGACGATTTCATTGGTGCCCAGCTCCTTGAGGCGGGGCTCCAAAGTGGAGCGGTACTTCTGCACCGGAATGTGCTCAAAGGAGCCCGGCAGCAGCACGACGTTTTCCCCCGGGAAATTGGCGGAGATGTACTCGGCATAGGCGGTGCCCATGGCCTCCCAGTCGAAATCGATGCAAGCCACCACTTCGTGGCCCTGCTCGATCACCTGGCCCACGTTGTCGGTCACCACCAGGGGGATGCCCGCTTCCTTGCACTTGTCGGCGGCGATGTTGGCGCCGCTCTCATTGAAGGTGAACACGCACATGCCGTCCACACCCTGGTTGATCAGGGACTCGATGTTGGCGATTTCCTTTTCCACATCGTAGTCGGAGTTCAGCACGATCACTTCCACGCCCGCCAGGCTGGCCGCATACTGGAACCCTTCCACGTCCTTCTTGTACCAGGTGTCGGAGCCGGGGCACACATACCCGTAGACCAGTTTCTTTTCCTCCGCCACGGCGGTGGTGGCCAGCGCCAGCGTGAGCAACATGCACAGGGCCAGTACCAACGAGATAACCTTTTTCATGTTTCTCCTCCTCATCTTAGTGTTCTTCTTTTATACCTAGCACGCTCATCGTGCTACGCAACCAATCCAGGGATTTTTTCAACAGCGGGCCCCGGTCGCCCTCGGTTTCCATGCTCAGGGTGCCGGTGTAGCCGCGATCCCTCAGCAGCGCCATCACCTCTTTGATGTTTTCCGCGTTGACCCCCGCGCCGATGGAGCAGTGGCTCAGCGCGATGCCGGTTTCCTCGCCCCGGCACTGGGCCGCCAGCTCGGCGGACACGTCCTTGATGTGCACGTGGTTGATCCGGTCCAGGAAGCGCTTGGCGAACTGCACCGGGTCCGCCCCCGCGATGAAGGAGTTGCCGGTGTCGAAGTTGAGCCCAAAGCGCTTGGAATCGCAGAAGCCCAGCATCTGCTCCACATAATCGGGCTTTGTGGTGAAGTAGCCATGGATTTCGATGTTGATGTTGATGCCGTATTTCTCCGCCACGTCCAGGATGATGCCGTAGCTGCGCTTCATGAGCTCCATGGCCTCCTGGTCGCTCAGGCCCTCCGGCGCGTTCAGGCCGTCGGTGGTGGCGATGTTGGGGCATCCCGCCAGCTTTGCCCATTGCAGCGACTTGAGCACATAGGCCACGCCATGGGTACGGCCCTCCAGGCCGGAAAGGGGGAAGGCCGCGTCGATCTGGGAGAAGGCCACGCCCTTTTTG
Source organism: Eubacteriales bacterium (assembly GCA_029974855.1). The sequence continues at coordinate 14,198 of JARKQO010000561.1, read as the reverse complement.
GCCATTTTGTCCGCCAGGATCACAGGGTCGTCCAGCAGAGAGATGTGGGGGAAATACCCCAGCCCGTGAATCCAGGACACGCCCTCGATGACGCCGCATTCGATGTTGCTGACCTGGTTTTCACTGGCCCAATCCACCGCCTTGAGGAAATCCACCGCCGCCGAATTGAAAGCATCCGTATGGAAACCGATTCTCATGCCGTTTCCCTCCACTTTCGTGCAACCCGTCATTCATTCGCATTGTCTAGTAATCGATTACCCGTTACCTCAAGTATAACACAGTCAGGCGGCAGCGTCAATAGGATGGATGGGTTTTTTTTGCCGTGTCACAGGCTTTGCTTTTGAGGGGCGGAGCCGGTGGAATCCCGTAAAATCAACTGGTGCGGCAGGATCATCAGCTTATGGATGGCTTGGGGGTTGTTGATTTTTTCCACCAAAAGCTCCACCGCTGCCTTGCCGATTTCATAGCGGGGCTGGGCAACTGTGGAAATGGAGGGAATGTATACGCTGGAAATGGAGTTGTTGTCGAAACCGATTACATCAATATCCGCCCCCGGAATCTTCCCATGGGCCAGGATGCTGCGGACCGCGCCGATGGCCATCACATCCGAGCAGCAGAACACCGCGTCCGGCGGCTGGGGCAAGGCAAGCAGCTGATCCATTTTCAGGGTGGCGTCCTCATATTCGTATTCACAATCCACCATATATTGCTTTTCAATCTCCAGACCGTTTTCCCGCAGGGCGTCCTGATAGCCGCACAGGCGCTCGCTTTCGGAGTGGTGGTAGACATGCCCCAGCAGGATGGCGATGCGCCGCCGGTTTTTGCGGATCAGGTAGGTGATGGCCTCGTGGGCGGCCGCGCGGTTGGCCACATACACCATGGAGGTGGTGATGTTTTTCATGGGCTCGCAGCATTGCACCACCGGATAGCGGGCGCTGAGGGCCCCGAAGGTCTGGGCTGGCAAAACCGACAGGAAGGTGATCATCCCGTCCACCTGCTTGGTCTCCAGCATTGTGACGTACTTTTTCTCGGTTTGGACATTGCAGTTGGTAATGGCTACCAGCAGCTCGTAGCCAAACTGGCTGGCCGCGTCCTCCATTCCCTTGATGATCTTGCTGAAAAAGGGGTTGGAGATGTTGGGCACCACAATCAGCAGCTTGTTGCTGCGCTGGGTGCGAAGCATACGGCCGGTGAGGTTGGGCACATAGCCCGACTCGGAAATGGCCTTGAGCACCTTTTCCCTGGTGGCCGGCAAGACATGGGGGTCCCCGTTGATCACCCGGGATACCGAGGCCACGGAAACCCCCGCCAGCTTGGATATATCCTTGATTTTCACAAAAAACACCTCATGGCATGTAATCGATTTATTATAGCAAGGGCCAGGGAGATTGTCAATTTTTCCGTGGGCGGCTGGGCCCGGTTTTCCGCGGGCGTCCTTTTCCCGCTTTTGCCCCGCCGTTGACGCCGGGCCCCGGGTATGCTATCATAATCAAACAATTGAAAAGCTCATGGGGGAGTAGTCTGCGCCAAGGCGCGGCAAGTCAACATGCTGGTCCTTGTGACCTGGCTTGCCTGAAAAGACGAGACTCATGGATAGCCGTTGCGCTATACAGGGTCTTCATGCTCCCGCTCCGCGAGGCTCAAGTATACGCGATGATGCTTGGGCTTTTCCTTTGCCATGATACAAAGGGGGATTGGACCATGGGAATGGCGGAGCTGTTTCTGATCGCGGTAGGGCTGTCCATGGACGCGTTCGCGGTGGCGGTGTGCAAGGGGCTGTCCATGGAAAGGGCGCGCCTGAGGGACGCGCTGACGGTGGGGTTGTATTTTGGCGCGTTCCAGGCTATCATGCCGCTGGCGGGGTATTTCATCGGCGTGCAGTTCGCGGATTCTATCACCGCCTTTGACCATTGGATCGCGTTTGTGCTGCTGGGCCTCATTGGCGGAAAGATGATCCAGGAGAGCCTGCGGGACAAATGCCCCGCAACCTCCGCCGGCTCGTCGCTTTTGCCGGGGGACATGCTGCCCCTGGCGGTTGCCACCAGCGTGGACGCCCTGGCGGTGGGCGTATCCTTCGCGTTTCTGAGCGTGCGGATCGGGCCCGCCGTTTCCCTTATCGGCGTAACGACCCTGGCGCTGTCCATGCTGGGGGTTGCGATTGGCAAGGGCGCGGGTTCCAGGTTCAAAGCAAAGGCGGAGCTGGCGGGCGGCGTCGTGCTGGTGCTGATCGGGGTGAAAACTTTGCTGGAGCACCTGGGGGTGTTTGGGTAAGGCCCATTGATTTGGGCGCTTGCCAATGGGATGGAATTGTTATCGACAGGGAGGGTTGAAGAGGATGGCGCATAAACTGGACAATCCGGCGCGGATAAAGGAGCTGGCTCCAAAGGAGACCCTGGCGCGAATCGGGCTTTCAGAAAACGGCGCGCTTTGCGATATAGGGGCGGGAACGGGCGTGTTCACCTACGCCGCCGCCATGACCGCAAAGGCCGTGTACGCCGTTGAGATATCCGCCGAAATGCGGGAGATATTGCGGGCCAAAAACAGCGCCCCCAATGTGGTCATTGAGGACGCTGTGGAGAATCTGCCGGAGGCTTCCTGTGACGTGGCGCTGCTGTGCACGGTGCTGCACGAGCTGGAGGACATCCCCGGCATGATGGGGCAAATCAGGCGCGTTTTGAAGCGGGAGGGCGCTCTGGCGGTCATTGAGTTCCACAAGGCGGCTACGCCCATGGGTCCTCCTGTGGGCCGCAGGATTTCCGAGGCCGAGGCAGCCGAAGTTCTGGCGGAGAACGGCTTTGCGCAGATAGACCGGTTTCGGCTGGGGGAAAACTTTTACTGCCTGGTTTTCAGCCGGGCCGGGTAGAGTCGGTCTGTGCGCACATTTTGCCCCAGTATCCCGGCCACAGCGCCGGGACTGCCTTATCAGTGGCGCATCCCGGTGAACTCGGATTCATCTTTATGTAGGCCAAAAACGAAGGACGCGGGAAGGCCTCCCTCGCCCCCCGCGCCCTTCTTCCTTCCGCTTTAGAAAATCAGCTCGTTTTCCACCTCTTTGGCCTCCCGGCGCAGCAGGGCCCACTCCTCCTGGGTCATGGGCTGGCTAAAGGCCCGGTCCACATGGTCCGCCATGAAGGAGAAGTGTTGGAAGTTGCCCGGGGGCACCAAGGTATGGGCCCCCTTGGCCACGGCGTACTTCATGGCGGCCAGGCCCAGGGCCTCGTCTCCCCAGATGGGCTGGCACCAGGATTTGGGAAAGGGCCGGGCCTCCCCCTCCCGCCACTGGCGGCGCACCAAGGCCTTCATGCCCAGCAGGCCCGCGCCCCGCTGCCCCGCGGCCTCCGCGATGCGGTCGCCCCAGCCCCGGGTAAGGCCCAGGGCCCAGTTCAGGGGGAACAGCACGGTGTCGAAATCGTACAGGGTCAGGGCCCGCAGGGCCACCTCCTCGTTGTGGGCGGAAAAGCCCACGTTTCGGACGGCTCCCTCCGCCTTGGCCCGCAGCACCGCTTCCATGGCCCCTCCAGGGCCGAAGGCCAGGTCCAGGTCCTCCTGGGTGGTGAGGGCGTGGAGCTGGTATACGTCAAAGTAGTCGGTTTTCAGCTTTTTCAGGGAGGCCGCCAGCTCCGCCGCAGCGCCCGGGGCGTCCCGGCGGCCGGTTTTGCAAGCCAAAAACACGTCCTTGCGAAAGGGCGCCAAAGCCGGGCCCAGCCTTTCCTCCGCGTTGCCGTAGGAGGGGGCCACGTCGAAATAATTGACCCCCGCTTCCACGGCCTGGGCCACAAAGCGGTCCGCCTGGCTTTGGGTTTCGTCCATGTTGATGATTCCGCCAAAGACCACCCCGGAGGCATGGATGCCGGTTTTGCCCAGTGGATGGGATAACATGCCCTCACCTCCCCGGGGCCATGATACCATATTCGCCCAGGGGCCGCAAGAGAAGGCGCGGCTACGGCGGATACGCCAGCCCCAGCCACCGGATCAGCTCCCCTGCCTCTGTTCCGTTTACGATCCTGGACGCAGGACTGAGGTATGGAGGAACCGGCATGTACGATCAGTGCCGGATGCTAAGACAGCCGCAGCATCACATCCACACAAAAAACACTATCCGATACACTGATCTTCAAATCCCCGTCGTATTTCTTGACGATGTCCTGGATGATGAAGAGCCCTAATCCATGGTTCCTGGCATCGCTTTTTGTCGTGGCCAAATGGGGGTTAGAGATGAGTTCATTGCCCGCCGTATGGTTGGATATTTGGATTACGATATAGTTTTTGACGATCTGCATAAGGAGATCAATCCGAGGTGTAGGGCACTGTGCTGTCGCCTCTATGGCGTTGTCGATCAGGTTGCTCAAAAGCGCGCATATGTCATAGGTGCTTACCGTAATATCTGAGGCTAGTTTTGTTGAGGAGGAAATGGCAAAAACAACGCCTTTATCCTCGGCCAATCCCATCTTGTGAGCTAAGATAGCATCCACAACCAAATTCCCGGTGTTCACGTTGCCGGACAATTCGAGGCTGGTGATGATTTCATCCAAATATCGCAGCAACGCTTCCGTGGCATTTTGCGCCGCCAGCGTCCTTACCGTGCCGATATGATTTTTGATGTCATGCATGGTTTTTTTCATGTGATTGCTCATTCGTTCAGCCTCTATCGCCACGCTCTTTTCCAAATATAGGCGGGAGTTTAGCCGCTGAAGCTCCAATTTGTCCGAATAGAGCACGGCCAGCTTGTTGTATATGTAAAAGACCAATAGATTGATGAGAAATGTGGAAATTGAAATGGAAAAACGAATTTGCATATCCTCCGGGGTATACAGGTGTATGCCCATGGAAAGAAAGCTTTTGCTGGTGATGAGGCTCAGAAACGACGTACAGATGATGACAAAACAATAAGCATAGGGCACAATGTTGTTGATTTTGGCGCCCTTTTGCAGGAGGCGTCTGTTTATGAACAGGATGAATATCAATAAAGGCTGAATCAGAACGGCCCTATACGCAGGCAAACGCGGAAACAGGTACCGTAGGGTCCATTCCTCCAAAAACGAAAGCTCATATGCGGCGGTAACGAGGACAACCAGAAGGATGAGTTGCGGAATGAAATCCCCCTCCAGCATGACCCGTGCGAAGGCTACCCCGATAATGATGAAGCAAGAGACGTAAAACCAAAAGCTCCTGTCGGAAATTTTTTCCATCAGGAGGATCAGGCCCATTCCTGCGGCGTCGCCTATCAGCAGGGCGAAAACGACGCGCTTCTTTTCATACTTCGCCTGAAAGATGATCAGCAACGCAACCATCACCATGCATAAGGTCAACGCGTCGGATATTCTGGCCGCCACTTGTCCCGCAAACGTGTCTAGCATAACTCACCTGATGTAAGGTTGCACGCCCCACATCGTGGGGCGTGCTGTGTTGTAACCGACCCTTTACCTGTACGCCGTGACGCGTGTATCCTGGATTACGCCGGACCAGTCCAGGCCAAAGGCGAAATCATAGCGGTTTCCTTCCGTATCCACGTGACACTCCATATCAAAGGGAACATCCTCCATTTGCCGTTCCACAGTGGACATATCCGCTGGAAGCTGCATCGGCAACAGCCCGCTAGGCTCATGCTTCCCGGAAATCACATCCAGCGCGGCATTTGCGCTGATGCCCATGCCCACGAGGATGGCGTCCGTGAAGGGCTCAAACTCATAGGCACAGAAGGGGTTTGACGCGCTGATGTACACCACCATGGGCAGATCCCCAATTGTTTCGCGGGTGGTTTCCATCAGATTCAGATCCGCCATGTTTTGTCCGAGGGTGGTTTTGCCTCCATAGTAGCGGGAGCGCCCGCGCTGGCCTCCTGCGGCGGTCCATTCCACCTCCTCGTTGGGATCCACGGCGATGGGATATTCCCGAACCACCGCCGGATCGGCGAGGTAGTCGTTGTAAATGAGCGAAATGGGATAGTACCCGTTATCCAGAGCCCCATTACCCGGATCAAGATTGACCCTGGCGCTTTCGTATCCCGCGCTGTTGCGGGGGGCGGATACACTCACCAACGCGAAGTCCACACCGGAGAAATCCGTCCGCCTTATGATATCCTGCTCGGTGATGTTTGACAAGTCCGCGTCGGGAGAGAGCATATCGGTCACGATGTTGAAGTATTGGGAGGCCAGGACCGGATCAAACGAATAGGCCAGCGCGCCATCGAAGGTTAGCTGCTCATATCCGATAAGGCTCCAGTCGCCGGAGTTATGCGCGGCTAACGTGTCGTTTCCAACAGCAGCGCTCACCACCCCAGTATTGATCTCTATGGGGATATAGACGGTTTGCTTTTCACCGGAAGCAGCCGCAATGGCATTTCCCTTGTTTTTCAGCAGGACGATAGATGCCAGCTGCGCGTCATATCCCATTTGGGCATATTGTTCACTGGTAAGCGTTGTGAGGCTCTCGTCATGGCTGATATAGGGGTTTTCGAAGAGACCCAGCAGGAAATGGTTGTAGAGAACCAAATAGACGCTTTCGTCATAGATATCCGACATTACCTGCTCGCCATTGATTCCCTGGCGGATTGTCCCCGCCTCGCGCGTGAAGCTTGGGTACACCAATTCCCTTTTGGAGAGCATCCTGGCCCCCGCCTCAAAAGCGTTCACCAGCGTATCGCTGAAATAGAGGCCGCCAAACTGGTTGAGACCATTTTTCAGCGCCGTAACGTACTTCTCAATGTATCCCTGGGTTTCAATGCCCCAGGGTTTGTTCTCCGTGATCTCCCAGTCTGCGCAAATCAGCCCCTTGAACCCCAGCTGCTCCCGCAGGATGGTTTTGAGCTTGTATGCGCTGAAGGCGGAACCCATGGCCTCGCCAATGGGGCCAAACGCATCGTAGGCCATGGAGTAGGAGGGCATCACAGCAGCGGCGGAACCCGTCAGGGTATCCAAGGTAAGAGCCGCCTTGAACACTTCGATATGCTCGGCCATGTTCTGCCCTGGATACACATTGTATTTGCCATAGTTGTTGTGCGCTTCGCGCCCCGCTTCCGCAGCGCCGTCGCCAGGGAAATGCTTGATCATCGCCACAACGGAATCCTCTCCCCAGCCGAGATCTTGCGCATCTGCCCCGAATCCGTCCCAACTGGATTGCATGCCCGATACAATCGCCCTGGCGAACGCCGCCGAAAGCGCCGAGCTTTCGCCATACGTTCCAGAGAAGCGGCTCCATCTGGGTTCAGTGGCCAAATCGATTTGGGGACTCAACCCGCTGGAGATGCCCAACGCCCTGTACTCCCGGGCGATGACCTGCCCCATGAGGAGCGCTTGTGCCGGATCGAAAGTAGCGGCCAGCGCCAGACTCGATGGCCACCCGGAGGCACTGGTCATACTGTGCGCGGCATCCTCTGCGCTGCCAGCGCTGCCATTCTTAGGGTCAGTTGTCAGGGTTACAGGAATGCCAAACTCGTCATCCGCCTCCACCATCGCCTGCAGCGAGTTGTACCATTTCACCTTGTCGTCAAAATTGGCCGAGTTTCGAATGAGCAGAGTACGGATCTTCTCATCCAGGACGATGCTTTTGACCTCCTCGGATATTTCGCCGCCCTCGTCTGTGCGGACCTGAAAGCTGACGACCATAAGTCCCGCTTTGTTCTCCAGCGGGAGCATCTCCGTAAGGGCTGCGGCCCGGTCTTCTGGGGACAGACGCCAGTCCTCATATTCGTCCAGTTGCCCGTTTCTGTTCAGGTCCTTGAACGCATAGGTATAACCGCCGTCCTCAATGGAGAGAAGGGAGACACCGCTTTGCGGGGAGTAACTGAGAGTTGGCCCGTTATTGGGATTGATGATGCGTACGAAACCCTCGCTTTCAAATGGCACTGTCTGAAATGCCGCGCCTGTAGATTGCCCCAACGACGCCGCAGGTACGATCAACAAAAGCACGAGCAAGAGAGAGATGACTTTTTTCAAGGCAAAAACCTCCTTAGCCATAGGGCTATCCATATATTTTACCTCTTGCCTTGTGCTGCACAATCCAAAGGATAGTGAAAGCTTATTGCAATGTAGTGCGAAAAGCAAGGAAAGCGGCGCAATCCGCCGTTGATTTGGCGCAACCGGTATGGTTAGAAAACCGTACGGATTGATTTGTCCTATTTGACGATGATATCGTGGAAAGCGCGCTTGACCGTCACCAGCCGCTGCCGGCTAATCGGCAGGCGCGCATTGTTGTCCAAGATGGCCTCGCTTCCCTTGATGCTGAAAATATACCTGCTGTTTACCAGGATACCCTTGTGAATCCGAATAAAGCCCATACCACGCAATTGCTCTTCTATACCGGAAAGCTTATAGCGAATGGTGACGAGCTCGTTCCCATAGTGAATATGCAGATGCTTGTCGTGACTTTCGATGTAGATTATTTTCTCCGGGTTCAGCTTGTATTCATCTCCATACCGGGATAAGAGAATGGGTTCGCTATGGACTTCAAGACTCTGGATAAGGGAATGAATGGCTTCGGGAATTTCCTGTTTTATATGGGATTTGCGGATGAACCGGAAAGGTTGTATTTTATACGCTTCAAACGCATAATCCGAACGGTTGGATATGACGATGATAATAAGCGTGGGATATTGGGATTTCAATAGCTTCCCGATGTCCAGCCCGGACAGGTCGGGCATCTCAAGATCCAGGAAGAGAACGTCCAGCGCCAAGATACCTGATCGAATGGCTTGGAGCAATTTTACACCGCTGGTATATACGGATAATTGCGCCTTGTAGCCCTCGCGCCAAAACGCATTGGCAATGACTTCTTTGAGGCTGTCCGCAACCAACGTGTTGTCGTCACAAACCGCGCACCTAATGGAGCTCATTGGCACAACCTCTCTTTGATTCTTCATGGGGATTCCGTTCAAAGCAGCGGATACAGTATACCACAAAATGCACGTGGGAGGCCAAGGGTACTCCTTCATTCTATCCTATACCCGCAGCTGCCCCTCTGCGGGGGCCTTGCAGCGTTAGCCATTGCTTTCTCGATCTGTGTCCCCAGGTTCACCTGGACCATAACGAACCCATGAGGCTATCTGTCTCTGGGTATGTTCCCTCCCCTTGATCCATTTTTCGCCTCCTATTCTTTTTTCGGCAATGCGCATCGTCAGGGATCGTATCCCTCTGTTGGGTTGGACTGGACTTTATTTCTTTGCCCATAGGGGAGCATTTTTTCTCTGTTGCATGTATGCTCGTTCCGGGCTCAAAAATCTGGACTGAGGGGTGATTTATCCATGAAACCTTATGGCATTTCAAGGGAGATTGTCAATTACATGCGCAAGCAGAAAACACGTGCCATTACGATGCTAACACTAGGGCAGGAGCTCCAAAGGCATAACAGCAAATTCCCCATTACCCTATTTGAAGATGCGCTAAAATGGCTTGAGGAAGAAGGTTATGTGCAGTGGGTTGGCACCGCTACCACTAGCAAGTGGAACGACAGAATCGCATTAACGCAGCGTGGTAGGGATTACTTTGTGAACGAAAGAAATGAATACTGGAGCGGAGCAATCCGCACGATATGGATTGCGGTGAGTACAAATATACTTCTAGAGCTGCTTTTGCGATACATTTTCACCGCTGCCCCAAAGCCCTGACACCCACACAAAGCTACGGCGGATAGGCCAGCCCCAGCCACCGGATCAGTTCCCCCCAGGCCTTCATCACGCTGGGGATTTCCACGTTCAGGGCCTGTAACAGGGCAAGGGCCAGGCCCAAAGCAAAGGGGACCAGAAAGGCGGCCACGGCCCGGCCCTTGCGCAGGCGGATCAGGGGCGTCAAATCCACCAGAGCCGCCAGGGCAAAGCCGATCAGAACCCAGGTCAAGCGCTTTCCACCCCCTTCTTCTCCGGGGCGGAAAGGGCCGTGGAGCCCAGCCTTCGGATTTTGGCAACCAAAAAGGTCAGCAGCGGCAAAATCATCTCAAACAGGGTAAAAAACACAGGCTCGATGGTGCGCCCGGAGAGGGTGTGCTCCACGGAGTTGGGATACAGCGTAGGGCTGTAGAACACCGCCAGCAGCCCCACCACCAGGGCCAGGCGCTTGAACTGGGTGGTTCCAAACAGCTGGGCCAAAGCGGTGGTGGACACGTACAGCAGCACCGCGATCTTGAAAAACAGCAGCATCATCACCGCGATGGCAAAGATGATTTCCATGCGGCTGAGGGCCTCCCCCAGGTTCACCAGGCGCAGCGTAACCAAGCCCGGCAGGGTGAACAGGGGAAGGGCGTTGCCCAACAGGGCGATGTCCCGCAGCAATACCGCCAGCAGCACCGCCGCCCCCAAAGCCATGCCGCCAAACCAGTACCGGGTGGCCTTGCGGCGGGAGAGCTTCACGCAGGGCGTCACCATCAAAAACACCACCAGCTCCCCAAAGGGGATGGTGGCGATGACATGGGTGCCCTGGATGTATTTGACCGCCGGCTGGGTGAACAGGGGCAGCAGGTTGGAGGGCTTGAGCTGGTTGGATACCAAAATGATGGAGATGCCCACGATGATGAACTCGATGAGGGTAAACACCGAGCCGTAGCGCACCACCACCCTAAAGCCGCTGCGCACCGCCCACGCCGCCATCAGCACGCAGGAAAGGGTCAGCACCACCTCCGGGGTTTCCGGCAGCATGGTGATTTTGGCGAAGCTGCCCAGGTCCCCCAGGTTCAGGGTGGTCAAAGTGATAAAGAACCACAGGGTGGCGGCCCCGATGATTTTGCCCGCCACGGCGCCGAACACCTCGCAGAGGACCTGGAAGTAGTTTTTGTCCGGAAACATCAGCATCAAGGTCCTGAACAGGTAGATCAGCGGCAGGCAAACTACAAACCCCGCCACCAGCGGAATCCAGGACTCCTGCTTGGTGATGCCCGCCAGAAAGGAGGTCAGCAGCGCCGAGGACTGGAGGTAGAACGCCACGGCGAACATGAACCGGGTGCCCGAAACCTGGGCTTTGTCGATCCTCATTTCCTCTTCTCCTCCATTTCCAGGGATTGCACGATCTGCCCGGTGCCGGGGATGAGCACCTTGGCCTGAACCCGCAGCCGCACCTGCGGGAAGAGCTCGTCCCACCGGTCCCCCAGCGCCTCCCATTCCCGGGGGTATTGCTGGGCCAGGGCGACGCAGATTTCCAGCACGTCCGCTTGCAGGCCCTGGGCCGTGGCAAAGCAGCCCTGGATGGTGGCGGCGATCTCCTGCTCTCCCAGCTTTTGCAGGTGCTTCAGCAGCTCTGGGGGCTGCATGTGGGCAAACCCTTGGATCTCCGCCACCCCCGCCAGGGAACGGATGGTCAGGGCCAGGGTCACGGTTCCGTCCTGGCCCAGGGTCACTTCCCGCCCACAGTCCAGGCTGCTCATGTGCAGCACGGCCTTGCCCGAAGGGTCCTGAACCGCCAGGTTGCAGTCTTTTACCTTCCCAAAGGACCACAGGTAGCCCAGGGTCTCCCGGTTGTTGAGCCGGCCCACCATCTTGCCCTTTTTGAACACCGCCAGGCCCGCCATCTTGATCTCCTGCCGGCCCTCCTCCCCGCTGACCTGGAGGATGGGCATCACCGGGGCCGCCCCCTGGGCCAGAAACATCTGCATAAAGTCGATGGTGCGGATCCGGTATTTGGGGGACACCTGGGCCATGTCCTCGAACATGCCCCCCAGGAAGATGCCGGAGATGGGCTCCTGGGAGAGCTTGGCGGTGAGGGCCTCCTCCGCCCGGCCGTCCACCACGGCCAGGGGAACCTCCAGGCGGGCCTGCTGGTCCCGCAGGAACAGGTCCAAATGCTCGGTGATCCCTTGCTGGGCCAAGGCCAGGCCAAACATACGCACCTTGTTATGCTGAAACAGCAGTTTGTGGTTGCTGTTCCGGTTGACCTCCGTGAGGGCGTTGGAGAGGCTGTCGCTGACAGCCCGCAGCAAAATGGCGGCGTCGCCGCCTCCCCCGCCGCTGTTTTCCCCGGAGCCGGACTCCCCTTGCTTGATGTTGGCCACCTGCAGCGTCACGGCGATTTCACCGGGGGCCTCCGCCACATCCAGGGCCACCCCGGTGAGGATGAACAGCGAATCGATCTCCCGGTTGTCCCAGCAGCCCCCCAGCAACAGCCCCAGCAGGGGGATCAGCAAGGCCAGGCGCATCCGGCCCCTCATGGTTCTTTGTCCTCCTGGGCGGCAGCGTGGGGGCGCAGGGGCGGGATGAAGCGCAGCCCCCGGGTCAGGTCCCACCGGGCGATTTGCCGGGGCCGCCGGCTCATCAGCCACAGGGGCGGGCGCACCAGCGTATCCTGGAGGTCCCGGGCCTGGCCGAAGCTGTCAAAATAAGGCACGCCGAAGGATTCCAAGGTGGCCAGGTGAATCAGCATGCCCAGGCAGCCCAGGCCCACGCCGTAGAAGCCGATGATGGCGGCGGGTACCATCATCAGCACCCGCAGGATGGAGCAGGAATCGTTCTGGGCAGGCACCAGAAAGCCCGCCACCGCCGTGATGGCGATGGCGATCACCATGGGGGCCCCCACCAGGCCCGCGCTGACGGCGGCGTCCCCCATGATCAGGGCCCCCACGATGCTGATAGCCTGGCCCACGGGGCGGGGCAGCCGCACCCCCGCCTCCCGCAGAAGCTCGAAGGCGAAGATCATGATCATGGCCTCCAGGAAAATGGGAAAGGGCGTGCCCTCCCGGGCTTTGGCGATGGTGAACAGGAGGGTGGTGGGAATCAGCTCATGGTGGAAGGCGTTCAGGGCGATGTAGATGGCCGGGGCGAACACCGCCAGCATGAAGGCCACAAAGCGGATCAGCCGCACCAGGCTGGCGTACAGGGACCGGGCGTAGTAATCCTCGGCGGTTTGGAAGCTCTCCAAAAACAGCATGGGGGCGGTGAGGGCAAAGGGGGTGCCGTCCACCAAAATGGCCACCCGCCCCTCCAGGACCTTGGCTGCCACCACGTCGGGCTTTTCGGTGTAGCCCACGGTGGAGAAGGGGGAAAAGGGCGCGTCCTCGATGTATTCCTCCAGGTAGCCCGTCTCCAGCACCGATTCCACATCCAGCTTGCCAACGCGGTAGCGGACCATTTCCACCACCTTCGGGTCCGCCACCCCCTCCAGATACATCAGGCATACCCCGGTCTGGGTTTTGCGGCCCAGGGGCATTTCCTCCACATGGAGCCGGCCGTTGCGGATTTTGCGGCGCACCAGGGAGGTGTTGGTGCGCAGGTTCTCCGTGAACCCTTCCCGGGGACCCCGCACCACCGTCTCGGTTTGGGGCTCGGAGATGCCGCGCTTTTCCCAGCCCTTGGTGCTGATGAGAAGCCCGGCCCCGCAGCCCTCCACCAGCAGCGCCGTATCCCCTCCCAGGCAGCCTTCCACCAGCTCCGGCAGGAGGCGTGTGCCGCGGGCGCCCGGGGCCCGCAGCGCCTCCTGCTTCAGGGTGTCCATGAGGGCGGCGGTGGGGGGAAGCTTGCCCCCCGCCGGCCGCCAGCTTTGCAAGGGCCGCAAAATAGCGTCCGTGAGGGTGGAGTTGTCCACCAGGCCGTCGATGAACAGCAGCGCCCCGGAGAGCTCATGCTCCGGCCCGAAGCGGAAGGGGTGCACCTTCACGTCGCTGCCGTCCCCCAAAGAGCCCTTCAGGGCCTGGATGTTGGCTTGCAGCTTTTGCTGGAGGGGGGCGGGATAGGCCTCGTCCGCCCGGAGGGCCCGGTGGCCCCGCGCCCGCTGGACCCCCTTGATCTGACGGAAAAAACGCATCTTTCGGGCAATGGAGCTGAAAAGCAACGGGCATCCTCTCCCCTCCGCCGGTCCATGCCGGCATAACATGGGTAGGATGCGCGGATTTTTTGGGAACTATGCCGGGGAAGAAGGGGGTGGGCGGAGGGGCGGGATGGGGATGGGATGAAAAAAGCGCCGTTCCGTCAGGGGAACAGCGCCTGGAGGTGGGGTGGAGGGCATCTAGTCCTCCAAGCCCGCAAAGGCCTTGTCCTCGGACAGGCCGCCTTCTTTGCGCAAGGATTCGACCCCCTTGTTCAGCTCTGTGAGCAAGCGAATGGTAGCCATTTGCTTTTCATAATCCTCCATGCTCTGGACCACGTACCGGCCCCGGCCGTTTCTGGTGAGGTACACAGGGGAGCCGTTTGCGCAGCGGCGCAAAACCTCCCCATAGTTTTTCAGATCCGAAACAGGATTGATGTGGGGCATGCAAGCCACCTCCCTTCCCCAAAAGTATACCCGAAT
>JARKQO010000560.1 GCA_029974855.1 Eubacteriales bacterium | reverse complement strand
TTGGACAATTTTGCCGCTCAGAATAGAGCACTAGAGGAGATGTATCGTGAGCTCCTTGCCTTGAAGAGCAAAATGGAAAAGGCAGAATAATATTGCCAGAAGGGAATCTCGTGTGGCCTGCCAACTCCTGGATCTTTGAGGGCCGGATTGAGTTGGGAGCTTGGACTATTACATTTTGAATTGTCTTGAAGCAGGAAAGAGCTTGAAGGAACTGATTCCAGGAATCCCTACCAATAGGATTCGAAAAGGGCTCAAGAATCGCCTGAACATATCACAGTTCAGCTTGACAATACACAGGTCTTTCTTATTAGGTGGAAGAATAACAGAAAGCATGGCACACAATCGAGCAATTTCTATCCCCCTCTGTACAGTGCAATTGAAGCCCCATTTTTTCCCATCTTCATTCAGGGATTTTTGCTGGGCTTTTCGTCTGAATCGTCAGATTAATCAATTCTCCAGGAAAAATGTAGCCAATTCAGGAGAGCGAATATCTTGGACCCAGCCCCCATGAGAGAGACGGATTTCAGCGACGATTCCACCGAAAAGATGCCTGCTCCCGGATCAAATAGCATATTAATCCAGGCAGAGAATGTAATGCTCCGGGCGGCCCAACGGGCAAAGGATGAAAAGCGCGACCCATCCCGCATGCTCCGGGTGCTGGCCATCCTGGCCGCCCCCGTCTTTGACCTAAAAAATCCTGGCCGGCCTCCCAGTCCTCTGGATCTGCACCAAGAGTGGCATGTCCTGGCCCAGGAAGTGCGGCAGAGCAATGCTCCTATCCTCCTGGCCAGCCTTCAGCCGCCGACATTAGACTCGCTCCGTTCTGCTCTCTCTCCCAGGGCGGGGGAGCAAGCGGCATTTCCCCATATCCTCCACTTCAGCGGCCATGCCTGGAGGGAGGGGCTCCTTTTAGAGGACGATGTGGGCCAGGTCCATCTTGCTACCACCTCTAGGATACTGAATGACCTGAAAGGCATTGCTCAGCCCCTGGACCTGGTGGTGCTCAATGGCTGCGAGAGTGCTGCCGATGCCGGATCAGTGGCCCAGGCACTGCTGGAAGGAGGGCTGGCCAGGGCGGTGGTGGGCCACGAGCGCCCCGTCCTGGATTCCCAGGCGGTAGCCTTTGCAGGCCGGCTGTATGCAGAGCTTACCGCCGGCTTTTCTCTGAAAGACGCTGTTGAAAGAGCCCGCAGGAAGGTCACCACTCATGAGGTGATAATGCTGGGGGATGGTGCACTGCGCTTTGATATGCTGAGCCATGGAGAGCCGGTAATTGACCGCCAGCGAGCGGCAGGGAACCTGCCAACTCAGACCGCCCCCTTCTTGGGTCGGGGGAGGGATCTGGTGGAGATCTCCCGATCTTTAAGCCATCCTCCTGTGATGGTACTGCTCTCCGGTCCGCCAGGCATCGGCAAGACCAGCCTGATCCAGGAGGCTGCGGCTCGCAACCAGTGGCGTTTTCCCGGCGGGGTGGCCTATGCTCGGGGGCCCAGGCCAGGAACCACCACTGCTGCCGAAATGCTTCGGGATCTGGCAGGCGGTCTGGGATTTACCCCTCCCGCGGGAAAAGAGGCGGAGGTGCTGCAGATGCACGCCGCCAGCCATCCCACCCTCTGCCTGCTGGATAACCTGGAGTCGCTGCCGCCGGATGAGATGGAGCGCCTGAGGGAATTCCTCTGCCTCCTGGGTGGGGAGAGCGCTGCCCTGCTGGCCCTTCGGCCACCCAGCCGGATTTTGGAGGATCTGCCATCGGCCAGGCCCATATCCCTGCACCGGGGGTTGGCTCTGGAGGAGGCAGAGCGCTATGCCCTATTTCTTGCCAGGCACAAGGGCATTCCCCTGGACGAATCCAGCGCTCATTTCATCGCCAGCTCTGTGGAAGGTCATCCTAAGCTAATTGATCTGATTGTGGCCCAGGCAGGGCGGGGAGACCTGGAGGGTCTGCTGGAGGATGTCAAAAAACACCGAGGCGATTTTGCTGACCAGATCAACAGAGTCTATGGATGGAGCCAGGATCACTTAGATGATGCGGGCAAAGATGCCTGGGCCGCTTTGCCCTTGTTTTCTGCAGGGGTAGCTCCTGAAGGACCTTTAGAGGCAGCCGCAGGCGAAAGCGGCCCAATGGCCCTGAGGAATGCCGCCCTGGCCGATTTCGATCCGGAGAATCAGGTCTGGCAGTGGCACGCCACTGTGGCCGAGTACGCCAGCAGCAACTGGCCCATCTCCCCAGAAGAAAGGCAATCCCGGCTGATAGCCCTCGCCCCCGCCTGGACAGGTTGGCTTGATCGACTTCCCGATGGGGAGAAGAGCATACCAAGAATTGAGAATGTTCATCTCAACCTGAAAGCTATGGTAAAGGCATGTACCGAAGGCCATTGCCCTGATTGCCGGCCATTTCTGGATGCGCTAAGACGAAGGCTGCCTCCGCCAGATTGTACTCTGATCCTGAGGGAGCTGATAGCAGAGGTCTGCGAGGCTATATTGAAGGAACTGGGGCCAGACGAGAAAGAGGATAATGCCAGACGGCTGAGCGACCTTGGATATGCCCTCTCCGCACTGGGCCGGCGGGAGGAGGCGCTGATTC
>JARKQO010000559.1 GCA_029974855.1 Eubacteriales bacterium | reverse complement strand
CAGAATCCCGCGCTGGATAACCTTGGCTGCCATCACAACCTCCTCCCTGATGAATCGGCCATCAAAGGATTGAACAAGAGCAAGCTTTATTATTTTGGCTTCGACCCACAGAATAACCGGTAGATTTTAAGTCCCATCCTTACCGTTTTACCAGGAGGGGGAAAGAAATGAGTGTCGATGTAAACCAATTATTTGACATGTTGTTTTGGGACAACGATGAAGAGACTCAACAAAAGGGATTGGAAGAGGCCGCAAAAGTAAAATATCTTTCCATTTTCATCATGCCTGCGGAAGGGAAAGGGTATTGGGATAACTGTGCGACAGTCCTTGCGGGCAAAACCGACGAGGAATTGGAACCCTACATGTTTCTAATATTGGAATGGTTCCAAGATGGAAATTGGCCGGGTTTTATGACGATCTACGAAAGGCTTAGAAAAATACCGGCGGAAAAAATGGCTTACTATTATCATTATACGATAATCAGCGCGCAAAAAGCTGAGGAAATTGAATCAAGGAGGTGGCTCACTTATCTAGCGGGTTTGATAAGGGACCAGGAACTGCTTGAACTTCTTCCATCCGATCAGCAAGAGCTGATGAAAAAGTATTATGAGCGGTTTTGGAAGCTTCAGGACGAATGATAGACGAAGTTCTAACTGCAAATGAATGCCCCAAGGGGAGCGGCCCCGGCCGCCCCCTGCTGCTTTGCCGCTGGTGAACCCGCTGGATACCCACGACCTCAATTCTTAGAAACCAAAGCAACGAAAGAATAACGCAAGGAAACAGATAGGGGTTTTTAAAACGAAGCAGCGTCACCTTTCAGGGTGGCGCTGCTTCGTTTGGGGGGAATCACCGCCGCAATGACGCTTCCGCCAAGGGTGATAAGCCCCTGACCTGCCAGACCATCCCTGTCGAGTTCGACCGTAGCGGTGGGAACCGCGTCAACAATGAACCCTTCCCAGGGTACAGCCCTGGGTTGGAAATAAAGAAAGGGGAACAAACCATGAGCATGAAGGTATACGCCAAGGAGGAGAACGGGATCACCCCGTATGAGGTGATGCTAACCCAGGAGGGAGCCAGGAAGCCGCTGGATTTGACCGCCACTTTGTCCGCCGGGGGGTGGAGCGCCCAGGCCCCCTACACCCAGGCCGCCACCGTGGCGGGGATGCTGGATACGGATACGCCCCTGGTGGACGTGGTGCTGAGCCAGGTCCCGGCCACGGCCATCGCGCAGTTGGATGCCTATGGGCTGGTGGAGAGGATCGACACGGGGACGGATACAATCGTCGTCACCTGCTATGGGGACAAGCCGGATATTGACCTGACGCTGGCGCTAAAGGTGGTGCGATAATGGGACAGGCAATGATTGTGCGCAGGGGTAGGACCTCAGGCGGACTGCCTTTGTTCACCTATACGGGCACATATCAATTGATTGAGGATGGCGGCAAAAACTGGCGCATCAAGTTTTTGACCAGCGGCATCCTGCGGTTCACCAGGCTGCGCACCCACATAGATTTATGCCTGGTGGGCGGGGGCGGAGGCGGCTGGACCGGTGGCGGCGGCGGCGGCAGGGTATTGAACCAGAACTATATCGCGGTGAGCCAGGGGGTGGATTACCCAATCGTTATCGGAGCCGGCGGCGGTGGCGCCAGTAACGGAGGACAAACCAGTGCGTTCGGGTGTACAGCGATAGGGGGCGACAAAGGCGGTTCCCCGCCGGGTGGCAACGGCGGGTCAGGTGGTGGCGCCTGGGGGGCCATCGGGGCTCATGGTGGGAGTGATGGGAGCAATGGTGGGAACAATGGTGAGACCCCAGGTGGTACTGGACAAATCCTAACCACTCGTGAATTTGGCGCCCCATCGGGGACCCTTTATGCAGGTGGCGGCGGCGGTGGCGGGGTTAGTAGCGTAGGCCTTGGAGGGGCCGGAGGCGGCGGGAATGGGGGCGCCAGCGGGCAGGCGGGATCAGGGGCGGTCAATACCGGCGGCGGCGGCGGCGGATCTGGGGTTTCCCCTTATATTTTGTATGGTTCCGGCGGCTCCGGCATTGCGGTGATTCGCAACTACCGCGGATAAGGAGGGAGAATACTATGGATTATGCGATCGTCAGCGATGGCCTTGTAACCAATATCATATCGCTCAATGACGCCAACGCCCATGAATTTCCCGGGGCTGTGGCCCTGGGCGGCCGCCCCGTGGGCATCGGGGACGAGTATGCGGACGGAGTTTTCACCCGTGGCGGCATACCGATCCTGACGCCATTGGAGGCGGCCCAGCAGCTGATCGCCCAGCTGGACGCGGCCATCGTGGACCTGGAGTACCGGGCGGTGCTCAGGGATTTGGGCCTGGAGCCCGCATAAGGAGGCGCTGATATGCTGTATCAGGTGTTGCAAAGGATGATTGGCCGTGGCCAGACCCAAGGGCTGCGGGAAAAGCTGGATCTGTTTTACGCGGCGGACAGGCTGACGGAGGGGGAGCACCAGGCCCTGTGCGCTTTGCTGGAAGGGGAGGGATAACCTCGGACCCCATTGGACCCTTGACTGTGGTACAGTAGTATCATCCCAGGAAAGGGAAACACACCGGAAGGCCACAGGCCGGGGCCGGGACAGGCCGGGGCATGCCCCGAAAAACCTGGGGCATGCCCCCGGCAGGCCCGGGAACCCCCGGCATCCTTCCCAAGAGCATCCAAGGGTGCTCTTTTTTCATGCATACCATGGCTGCGCAGGCTGCGAGTTCAGCTTTATCGTCGCGGCGGGCGCTACCGCACCCACCACTCGTAAAGCTTCCCACTTCGGGTCGCTAGCCCTTCGGGCTGTGCCCACTGGGCACACGCTTCCCTTCGTGCCTGCGGGATAGGGCGGCGGCCCGTACTACCGAGGGCGGGGCGGTAGCGATGCTCACGCGGTCAACCCCATCAATCACCACGACAGGAGGTGCCCCCATGGCCCTTACCCGGCGTCAGGAACGCTTTTGTCACGAATACCTTGCGGATTGCGGCGCGGCCCAGGCCTACCTGCGGGCCGGGTACCGGTCCGGGGACCCCGCCGCCCCCGCCGCCCGCCTGCTGGCAAACCCGGATATCCAAGAAAAGATCGGCCAGCTGAAAGCGGAGCGGCAAAGCGCCCTCATCGCCACCCCGGCGGAGGTGCTGCAAACCCTCATCCGGGTGCTGCGGGGGGAGGAGGGGGACCCCCAGGGGGAGCGCCCCTCCCCCAAAACCCCGCTGACGGCCGTCAGCAAGGCCGCGGAGCTCCTGGGCAAATACCATGGCCTCTGGACCGACAAAATGGCCCTGGAGGCGGCCCGGCCCGTGATTTTGGACGATATTCGCGGCGGGCCCCCGGAGGGGGAGGCGGATGGATGACCTGCGCCTCTCCCGGCTCCTGGCCCCGGCCTTTTACCCAGTCCACCAGGCGGTCCGGCAGGGGACCCATGCCGACATCTGGCTCCAGGGGGGCCGGGGCAGCGGCAAAAGCAGCTTCGTCAGCATCGAAATCCTCCTGGGCCTTCTGGAGGACCCCAATGCCAACGCCATCGTCTACCGCAAGGTGGCGGACACCCTCCGGGACAGCGTCTACGCCCAGATGCTCTGGGCCATCGATCTCCTCCAGGCCGACGCCCTGTGGCAGCCCCGGCTCTCCCCCCTGGAGATCCTCTGCAAGCCCACAGGCCAGCGTATCCTCTTTCGCGGCGCGGACGACCCCGCCAAGTCCAAGGGCCTGAAGCTGGCCCAGGGCCACTTCCGCTACCTTTGGTTTGAGGAGCTCACCGAGTTCCAGGGCATGGAGGACGTGCGCACCATCAAGGCCAGCGTCATCCGGGGGGCCCGGGCCACCACCTTCTACACCTATAACCCGCCCCTTGCCGCAGCCGCCTGGGTCAATAGCGAGGCCCTGATCCCCCGCCCCGGCAGGCTGGTGCACCGCAGCAGCTACCTGGACATGCCCCAGGAGTGGCTGGGGGAAAGCTTCCTGGCCGAGGCCCGGGCCCTGAAAGACAGCAACCCGCGGGCCTACCGCCACATGTACCTGGGGGAGGTCACCGGCGCGGGAGGCCAGGTATTCCCCAATCTGGAGCTGCGGCCCGTCGCCCCTGGCGAGTGGCAGGGCCTGCCCACCTACAGCGGCCACGACTTCGGCTTTGCCGTGGACCCGGACGCCTTCCTGCGCTGCGCCTTTGACCGGCGGCGCAAGGTGCTGTACATCGTGGACGAGTTCGTGGCCCCCGGCATGGGCCTGGACGCCCTTTCCCGGGAGCTCAGGCGCCGCTGCGGCAGCGATATCATCACCGCCGACAGCGCCGATGCCCGCAGCATCGCCGAGCTCCGGAGCCGGGGCCTGCGGATTATCCCCGCCAAAAAAGGCCCGGACAGCATCAACCACGGCATGCGCTGGCTCCAGACCCTCAGCCGTATCCTCATCGACCCCGCCCGCTGCCCCAACGCCGCCCGGGAGTTCCGCGCCTACGAGTACGACCGGGACCGGGACGGCCGCTTCATCAGCCGCTACCCCGACCGCAACAACCACACCATCGACGCCGCCCGCTACGCCATGGAGTCCGTCAGCAACCGGAGGGCTGCCATTGCGGTGGAGTGACGAGGCCCAGGGGACGCTGTCCCCTGGGGACCCCTGCCAAAGGGATATATCCCTTTG
>JARKQO010000550.1 GCA_029974855.1 Eubacteriales bacterium | reverse complement strand
CTGGACATGGTGCCCCTCTCGGAGGAATTGGCCTATATCGAAAACTACATCGCCTTGCAGCAGATCCGCTACCCGGGCATCGCCTACGGGATCGAATGTCCCAAGGAGGCGGGCGCGCTGCCCGTGCCCAAGCTCATCGTGCAGCCCATTGTGGAAAACGCCATCGAGCATGGCATCTCCGCGGTGAGGGAAGGCCGGATCGACCTTTGCGTGGAGGAGGACGGGGATGCGGTCCACATCATGGTGGTGGATAACGGCGTCGGCTTTGACGTGGAAAAGCTGGAGGCTGTGCGGGCTTTGCTTCAGCAGCCCCAACCGCCGCCGGAAAGCGACCACATCGGCATTTTAAACGTGCACCAGCGCATCCGGAACATTTACGGGAGAGGCTTTGGCGTATCCGTCCTCTCCAAGCCGGGCATGCAGACCACCGTGGTGATCACCGTGGGACGAAGGGAGGCGTGAGGCATGTTACAGGCGCTTTTGGTGGACGACGAACCCCTTTCCCTGCGGATGATGGAAAGCCTCGTGGAGTGGGAGCGGTACGGCATTCAAATCGTGGCCACCGCCGCCGACGGGCAGGAGGCCCTGGAAAGATTCCGGGAGCACGTACCCCACATCATCATCAGCGACATCAAAATGCCCCGCGTGAATGGCATCCAGTTCATCCAGCGGGTCCGGGAGATCAACGCCGACGCGGAGATCATCTTCATCAGCGCGTATGCGGATTTTGCCTTCGTGAAGGAAGCCATCGCCCTGGGCTGCTCCAATTACCTGCTCAAGCCCGTGGATGAATTCGAGCTGGAAAGGACCTTGCAAAAGATCACCCAAAAGATCGGCGAAAAAAACCTCTCCCGGCGGCTGGTCCAGCGGATTGAGACCCAGAAGAAGAAAAAGGCGCTTCACGATTTTTTGCGGGGCAACGGAAAGCCAGGGGCCGGGCGCAAGCTCCTGGCCGATTGGTATCAGGGGGACGGCCCGTGGACGCTGATGAGCCTGTCGCTGCGGCACGAGACCATTGCCGCGTACACGGGAGCCAATTCCCTGGAGGCTGGGCAGGCCGCCTCCCAACTGGAGAGGGTGGAGGGCACCGCGGCAGGGTTTGTCTCCTGCCTGGCGCTGGAGGATGAGGATTGCGGCTGGCTGCTGTTGCTCCAAACCGGCCGGCGGGAAGACGCCATCGCGGTGGCGGAAGCCTTGCTGCGCCTTGTGCGGCGCGAGTGGAAAGGCGATGGCCGCGTCTGCTTCAGCCGGGCCGGGTCCCCGGAGGAGCTGCCCGCGCTGTACACCCAGGTAACGCAGTTTGAAAAATACAGCCAATATCTGGGCGACGTGGACATCCTGGGGGGCGATAACCGCTGCGGCGAAGGGTCCCTTTACAAAACGCGCTTTGCGGAGTACGGCAAGCAGATCACGGACTCCTTGCGCCACCGGGACCCCGCCTCGGCCCGCAGAACCCTTCAGGAAGCGCTGAGCGCCTCCACTG
>JARKQO010000546.1 GCA_029974855.1 Eubacteriales bacterium | reverse complement strand
GTGGACATTGCGGGGGGACACGGTGGTGAGCAAAAACCCCTGGGGCAAAAAGCCCCGGGCCTCCTCCAGGGCCAGGCGCACCAGCCTGCGCTGCAGCCCCAGCCCCCGGAAGGCCGGGTCTACCACCACGCTGTCCACCTTACCGCAGGCCTCCACCCGCTGGGGCGGCCAGCCCAAATCCCAGGCATGGTTATTGGGGGCTGTGCCGGGAAACACCAAAGAGCAGTAAGCCACCAGGCGCTCCCCGTGAAAAGCGCCGATGATCCGGTGAGGAAGGCGCAGGTAGTCCGCGTTTTCCTCCCGGGGGGTGGGGACGAACAAGGAAGGGTCCTCCAGTTGCTGACATACCGTTTCCTGCAAGCGCATCACGGCGTCCAGATCCTCGGGGGTACACAGCCTGATCTCCAGCTGCGGGCAGGACTTGCTTTTCATGGCTTTTCCTCCTTCGTGTCCTGTAGTCCTCCGTGTCCGTTGTGCTCCTGAAATGGAAAAGGGCTCGTCCTCTTGTAAGGCGAGCCCTTTGTGGGCAATGGTTTTTTGTTATTCCGCCGAGAATGGCATCAAGGCGATGGCACGGGCACGCTTGATAGCCTCGGACAGCTGCCGTTGATGCTTGGCGCAATTGCCGCTCATGCGGCGGGGCATGATCTTGCCGCGTTCGTTCACAAAGCGGCGAAGACGGTTGATATCTTTGTAATCAATGTATTCGATCTTATCCACGCAGAAGCTGCACACCTTGCGGCGGGGCTTGCGGCCGCGGGGACGGGATCTTCTCTCACCACGATCCTCAGACATGGGCTGAACCTCCTTACCGGAAAAGTAGCGGAATGGCGACGCCCCATTCCATTCTCAATTTAGAAGGGCAATTCCTCGTCGTCCACCTGTTCAAAGCCGTGATCCGCAGGGGCGGAGGCTCTGGGGGAATCGCCGGAAGCGGAGCTATAGGTTCCGTCGTCCTGGCGGGAGGAGAGGAATTCCACATCCTCAGCATTGACTTCCAGGGTGAAGCGGGTACCGCTTCCATCCTTTGCCTCATAGGTGTTGACAGAAACAGAACCAACCACCGCCACCTTGCGGCCTTTTGCCAGGTACTTCTGGCAATTTTCACCCAGCTGCCTCCAGGCGGACACGCGGAAGAAATCCGCCTCCGGCTGGCCGGTGCTTTGCGACGAACGGCGCCGGTTCACGGCCACCGTAAAGGAACACACATTGACGCCTGAAGGCGTGGTGCGCGACTCGGGATCGCGGGTGAGGTTTCCGATGATGGTCAGTTTATTCATCTTATGTCACCAACCTTTACTGAGCGGAGGTCTCGGGGGCTTCTTCCGCCACGGCGGGCTGCGCTTCTTCCACGGCGGGAGCTTCCTCGGCCTTGGGCTCTTCCACAGCGGGGGCCGCTTCCTGCACCGGAGCCTCAGCCACGGGGGCCACAGGGGTCGCCACCCGCACGGGACGGGGCTTCACGCTCTGCTTCTTCTCCAGCAGCTTGATCACCAGATAGCGAAGAATGCTTTCGTTGATTTCCAGGTTCCGCTCGATCTCCCGGGGGAGTTCGCCCTCGCCCTTGAAGGTCACAAGAACGTAGTAGCCTTCCAGCATATCGTTGATGGGATATGCCAGACGACGCTTGCCCCACGTCTCGTCCACCTTCTCTACTTCACCGCCATTTTGCTGGATGATCCCGGTGAACCGTTCAATCAGTTCCTTGCGGGCAGCTTCCTCCAGACCGGTGTCGATGATGTAGGTGAGTTCATACCTATTCATACCTTTCACCTCCTCTTGGACGTATGGCGCTACGCATGGTGACGCAGCGCAAGGATGTGCCAGTTAATTATTATACCAGTCGGCAATTGGAAAAGCAAGCAAATTCAAAAAACTTTGGGC
>JARKQO010000544.1 GCA_029974855.1 Eubacteriales bacterium | reverse complement strand
AACTTCTTGTTCATGATGAACCGGTTCACCTCCGGCACCTGGGACACGCCCCGCACATAGGCGGCCACCAGCAGCTCCATAAAGGTGATCTTGATCCCCTGGCGGCTTTTTTCCGCGATGTAGCGCATCAAGGGCTCGTATTCCAAATCATGGTCCAGAAACACCTGGGCGTCGCAACGCATGGGCATCAGGTAGGGCGTCAACTGCACCACCGGGTCCATGTGCTTTACTGCCCGCCCATCAGGCCGTCTTCCAAACAAACCGATCCTCCCCTTCTTTGGAAAAGAATGAAACAGACCGGGCGTCTTGGCTTGCGCGCAAAACACCGGCTGCTTCGCCTTGATGGGCCGAAAGAAAGTGGGATCAATCATTGCAATATCATCGATTACGGCTCCACAAAAGCAATCCCATTGTATCCCGAAGCGGGGCGTTCGTCAAGGGAGGCTTCCTGGCGGCGCTGGAAAATGTTTTCAACGCTTGGTCACTCAAACAGCCAAAGGGTGGCCTTTTGGTCCCGGAAATAGGCTGCCAGGCCTTCGGGGGTAGGCTCGTATTCCCGAAAGCTTTCCTTGCGGATGGTGAGGGAAAGGGGGGCCGCCTCCTTGCCCACATAGTACTGGCCGGGCCTGCGGAAGCCGTAGGGGAATTGCCATTCCTGCCGCTTTCCCTCCAGGGTCAGGCAGCTGGCCAAAGCCCCAAAAGGCTCGTCGCTCACCGCCAGCCAAAAGCCCCCCTCCTCCTTTTCCATATGGAAGGGGACCTTTTCCAATGCCAGGGCCGGAGCCTGGAGCCTGCCGCTTTGCTCCAGCAGCTCCTGACTGGAGGCGAAGGACACGCTTTCCGTTTGGTTCAGCTGCTTGCCCTCGGGGCTGGTCATGACGCATTGAAGGGTGAAGGGGTCCCGGGTGTCCAGTACCAACCAGTCGTTGAGGGCCTGCCCGTTCACCGCCAGCCGGAAGCTCTGGGCGGGGTCCGCCAGCCGGGGCATCACGTACACCGCCCCGTCCATGGGAAAGGTGTCAAAGCCCAGCAGCTCCATTTTCCCGCCGATCTGCCAGTCCGGGCTTTGGGGCTGGATACCCGCCAGGGCATAGGCCCGCTGCTTGCCAAACAGCGCGTCGTAGGAAAGCAGGTCGTAATCCGGGTCCGTATCCAGGCCCTTGGCCCGCAGCTCCTCAATATAGCCAAAGAAGGGATCGTCCCCCAGCCCCGCCAAAGCCAGCACATGGGCCCCAAACTGCCAGGCCTTCATGGGGGGCAGGCGCTGGGAGAGGTCGCCTTGGTTGCTCCAGATGAAATAGGGGCACAAATGCCCCGCCTCCCCCTCCATGGGCATGCCCAGCTCCTCGTACACCTCGATCCCCAGAGGGGGAATGTGATCCCCGAAAAAGGCCACCACCGTGGGCTCCGGGAAGGCGGACAGCTCCCGGATCAGCCCCTCCAGGGCCTGGTCGCTCTGGCCCAGCAGATAGCAATAATTGCGCAAAATCTGCTGGCTCTCCACGCTCAGGCTGTCCCCAAAGGGCGTGTCCGCGCCATAGGTTTGGGCGAAATCGTCGTAGCCATAGGTGCCGTGGTTCTGCATGGTGATGCAGAAAATGAAGTCCTTCTCCTGGGTGGCTTTCAGCTTTTCCAGCACCCACCGGTAATGCTCCCGGTCGCTGACGAACATCCCGGTCCTCTCCAGGCTGCGCCGGGTGGTCTCCAGGGTGCTGAACTCGTCAAAGCCCAGGAGCCGCAGGTTCTTGTAGCGGTTGTAGAAAATCCCGTTGAACCAGTGAATGGCCGAGGCGTAATAGCCCCTCTCCCGCAGGGCCGCCGCCAAGGAGCGAAGGGGCGGGATGCCGATGGAATAGGGGTTCACGGAATAGCGGCTCTGCAGGCCGGTGAGCACCTCGAACTCCGTCTCGCTGGTGCCGCCCCCCTGCTTGGGCACATAGATTTCCCCGGTGGCGCAGCCTTGGATCAGCTGGTCGTAAAAGGGCATCAGGGGCCGGGTGAAGTCCAGGTATTTTTCCAAGTGGGCCTGGTCCGTAAAGCTCTCGGAGAGGATCAGGATCACATTGGGGCTTTGGCCTGTCCCCTCCCCCCGGGAGGCCGCCCCCTGAATCCGCTGCCAGGCCTGGTCCACCTCCGGCTCCTGGTAGGAGAAGCTGGCGATGGACTGCCGCTGCCTTTCCGCGGCCACCAGGGCGAACACGGTGCCCCCGTGGTGGGCGCAGTCCGCCAGGCTGGTGTTGCTGCCCTGGGTGATCCTGTCAAAAGAGCAGCCGGGGGTCAAGGCCGCCATCAGCGCCAGGCCCAGCATGGGCCAGAGGAAGCCGCTTTTGGCCCGGCGGCCCCGGAAGAACACCAAAGCCAGCCCGATGACCGCAAGGCCCAGGGTCATCACCCGGGCCGCCTGCCCCCAATCGATCCTTAAATCCAGCTGGCCCATGGCATGGGGCAGCTCCGCCAGCAGCCAAAGATCCGACAGCAAAATGGGCTCGAAGCGGTAGCGCACCTTGTAGAAGCTCACAATCCCCAGCACGCAGCAAAGCAGCGCCAGGGAAAGGGAGGCGCAAAGCCGGGCCCGGTCGCTGGGGATCAGCGCCAGCAGCCAAAAGACGCCCAGGTAAAACCCCAGGTTTTGCAGAAAAAACACCGGCTTGGCCTTGGCCCAGGCCAGCATGGCCGCAAAGCTGCCCCTGGCAAAGGTTTCCAAAAGCACCAAAGCCGCCAGGGGCAGCAGAAGCAAAAACAGAACGTCGCCCCGGGTCCTGGAAAGGGTCAGGGTGGGAAGGGGGCGGCGTTTTCTGGGGGTCTCAAGGGGGGAGCGGTCCTTCTGTCCGGTCATGGGGCTACCTCTGCTGCGCGTAAGATGCTCATTTGCTTCTGAGGGTGATCAGGTGAATCTGGGGCGCCGCGAAAAGCCGCACCGGGAAGTTGCTGGTGCCCACGCCGTTGCTGATCAAGATGCTGGCCCGGTTCTCCTCCCGCCAGCCGCTCAGGTAGCGCAGGCCGATCTCCGGCCTGAGGTTGGGGATCAGGGGCTGGCCGAACAAGGTCACCTGGCCGCCGTGGGTGTGCCCAAACAGCGCCAGGTCAAACCAGTGGTTGTCGTTCTCCCGGCTCTTGGCCGCAAAGGCGGCGGAAAGCAGGTCCGGGCTGTGGCCCACAAAGATCACAAACTCCTCCCGGCTTACCTGGGCGGCCACCCCGGCCACATCCGGGAAGCCGTTGTAGAAGTCGTCCACCCCGGCGATGTAGGCGTAGGTCTGGCCCACCTTCACCCGGGCCACATTGTTGGTCAAAGGCAGGCAGCCGTACTTGGTCATCTCCGCCACCAACTGGGAGAAGTTGCTCTCCGGCTCGGTGCGGTCATGGTTGCCCACCACCCCGAAAACCCCAAGCCGGGC
>JARKQO010000537.1 GCA_029974855.1 Eubacteriales bacterium | reverse complement strand
CACAATATCCTGCTGAAAGGCCTCCATGCCCAGGCAGGTATTCTGCAGCACAATTACGTCCCCAAAGGCGTCGGCGATGAGGCCCGGCAGGCCGTCGCTCTCGGAGAAGATCAAACGGCAGCTGCGAAGGTCCGCGAAGGCCCGGCGGTAGGCCAGGGCCCGCCGCACCCGGCTTTGGATGAAGTCCCGGCCGATGGGCTCCTCCTGGCGGCTAAGGATCCGCAGCGCGATCTGGGACCGGGGGTTGTAGGCCGCCATGGCCAAAAAGCCGCCCCGGTGGCTGGCAACCCGCACGATTTCACCGGCCCTGTCCTCCCCCTCCACCCGGGCGATATCGCTGCGGAATACCCAGGGATGTCCGCTGTAGACGCGCTGTTCCTTGCCTTTTTGTAAAATGACCGTGGTCATGGAAGTCCCCCTCCCTGCCTGATGCAAGGTATTATAGCGTTTTGTGAAGGAACTGTAAACTCTTTCGCCGCCGTTGACAATCCCGGGGGGATGGATTACAATTCCGATGTTAGCCGACTAATATTTTGAAGGAAGCGATGTGCCATCAACAGCAAGAACATACAGCCCGGAGGACCTTGGGAAATCTTTCAGCATGTGTTCCGCCTGCAGCATGTTTTTTTTGAGGCCGTGCGCTCCCAGCTGGACGGCGCGGAGGTACACCCCCGGCAGGGGCCTATTTTATGGCTGCTCTTGCACAGAGACGGCGTCAGCCAGGCGGACCTGGTACGGGAGATGCACGTGAGCGCGGCCACGGTGGCGGTGTCCATCTCCCGGCTGGAAAAGCTGGGCTATGTGACCCGGGTGCGGAACCAGCGCAACCAGCGGGCCAATGTGCTGGCTTTATCCGACCAGGGCCGCAAGGAGGCCATGCGCTTGGAAAAGCTGATGCTGGACATCGGCCAGGCGGCCATGGAGGGTCTTAGCGAAAGCGATCAAGCCATGGCGGCCCGCCTCTTTGGACAGATGGGGGAGAACATCCGCAAAAAATACGGCATCAAGGAATGGGAGAAGGAACATGGCCCCAATGAGTAAGTATTTGAAACAGTATGGCTGGACGCTGCTGGTGATCGTGGCGCTGCTGGGGGTGCAGGCGGTTTGCGACCTGGCCCTGCCCACCTACACGGCGGCTAGTGTGGACGTGGGCATTCAGCAGCAGGGGGTGGAGGGGACGGTGCCCCGGGTGCTGCGGCAGAGCACCCTTTCCAGCCTGGAGCAGTGGATGAGCCAGGAGGACGTACAGGAATTGATCCGCCCCAACTATCATCCCCTCTCCGGGGACGAGGCGGCCCGGCAGGGCGTGACCCTCACAGGGGAGCCTATGGTGGCCCTGGGCAAGGTCGACCAGGCCCTGCTGGAAAAGCTGGAGGCCCTGTTCGCCAAGGCTTTCACCATCCAAAGCGTCCTCAGCGGCCAAAGCGGGGTGGATATGGGGGCTTTGCTGGCCGCTGGCGGCGTGGCAGCGCCCCCAAGCGCCCTTAAGGACGTCTCCCCGGAGCAGCTCCAGGCCATGGTGTCCTCCATGACCCAGGAGCAGCGGCAGGAGCTGCTGGCGAAAATCGACGGGACGTTGTTTTCCGTCTTGCCGGAGAGCATGCTGGCCCAGGCGGCCAACCAGGCCCTTCGGGCGGAGTACCAGGCCCTGGGCATGGATTTGAACGCCACGCAAAGCCGCAGCATCTGGACCAAGGGCCTGATGATGCTGCTGGTGGCGCTGCTGGGCACCCTGGCGGCGGTGCTGGTGGGGTACTTCGGCTCCGCCGTGGCCGCCAAGCTGGGCCGGGACCTGCGTAAGCAGCTTTTTCACAAGGTGATCCACTTTGGGCAGCGGGAGATGGAGAGCTTTTCCACCGCCTCCTTGATTACCCGCTCCACCAACGACATCCAGCAGGTGCAGCAGGTGATCGTCTTTTTGCTGCGCACGGTGATCTACGCCCCCATCATCGGCGTGGGCGGCGTGTTTCGGGCCCTGTCCACCAACCCGTCCATGGCCTGGATCATCCTGGTGGGGGTGCTGACGGTGATCGCCGTGGTGGTGGTGCTCTACAGCCTGGGCATGCCCCGCTTCAAGCGCATGCAGACCTTGATCGACAAGGTGAACCAGGCCATGCGGGAAACCCTCACGGGGCTCCCCGTGATTCGCGCCTTCTGCACCCAAGGCCGGGAGGAGGAGCGCTTTGACGAGGCCAGCACCCGCTTGCAAAAGACCCAGCTCTTCGTAAGCCGGCTCATGAGCGGCATGATGCCTTTGATGATGCTGGTGATGAACGGCATCGCCATTTTGATCCTGTGGGAGGGGGCCCACAGCATCCAGGCCGGGGGCATGCAGGTGGGCCACATGATGGCCTTCATTCAGTATACCATCCAAATCATCATGGCCTTTTTGATGATCTCCATGATGAGCGTGATGCTGCCCAGGGCTGCGGTGTCCGCCAAGCGCATCCGGGAGGTGCTGGATACGGACATCAGCGTCCAGTCCCCCCAAAGCCCCGTGGCCTTTGACCCGGCCCAAAAGGGCGTGGTGGAGTTCCGGGATGTCAGCTTCCGCTACCCCGGGGCCCAGGAGGATATGCTCAGCCACATCAGCTTTACGGCCTTGCCGGGCCAAACCACAGCCGTGCTGGGGGGCACCGGCTCCGGCAAATCCACCGTGGTGAATTTGGTGCCCCGCTTTTATGACGTAACCGCCGGCCAGGTGCTGGTGGACGGGGTGGATGTGCGGGAGGCTTCCCTTACGGACCTGCGGGACCGGATTGGGTACGTGCCCCAAAAGGGGGTGCTGTTCAGCGGCACCGTCCGGGAAAACCTGGCCTTCGGCGGCCAGGACATGGTCCCCGGCCAGGCGGAGGAGGCCGCCCGGGTGGCCCAGGCCCTGGACTTTGTCACCGACCGGGAGGGGGGCTTTGACAGCGAGATTTCCCAGGGGGGCTCCAATGTGTCCGGCGGGCAGAAGCAGCGGCTTTCCATCGCCAGGGCCATCGCCAAGAACCCGGAAATCTATATTTTCGACGACAGCTTTTCCGCCCTGGACTTTCAGACGGACGCGGCCCTGCGGGCGGAGCTGGCTAAGACCACTTCGGACTCCACGATTTTGATCGTGGCCCAGCGCATCTCCACGGTGATGGGCGCGGAGCAGATTCTGGTGCTGGAGGAGGGCAGGCTGGTGGGCAAGGGCACCCACCAGGAGCTGATGGAAAGCTGTGAGGTATACCAGCAGATCGCCACCAGCCAGCTTTCAAAGGAGGAACTGAGC
>JARKQO010000534.1 GCA_029974855.1 Eubacteriales bacterium | reverse complement strand
TGAAGGCAATAGGAGCGAAGCTCCTGGTTCCGCTGCTAGGGGTAGCCCTGGTGCTTTCCTCCTGCGCTTCTCCCCTGGAGGCGAGCCTGCCCCAGCTGGAAACCAAGACGCTGGTCACCGTGCTGGTGGGGGAATCCACCTCGGACCCGGGCATTGGGGACATGCTGCGGGAAAGGGTGCAGAGCGCCTTTCCCGGCGTGGAGCTGGAATGGGAAAGCGTGGATTGGGGCGAGGGCTTTTCCGCCCGGCTCAGCGCCAGGATCGCCTCCGGGGAAACGCCGGATATCATCATCGGCAAGGCCCAGGATGTGTACGCATTTTTACCTACAGGGGCCCTGGGGGTCTTTCCCCAGGAGCTGGGCAAGCTGCTGACTCCGGAGGGGACGGCCTCCACCACCTTGGATGGGAAGCTGTACGGCCTTACCTATAATCAGCTCTACCAGGGCGTGCTGTACAACAAGAACATCTTTTACCGTTACAACCTCCAGGTTCCGGAAACCCTCCAGGACCTGGAGCGGATCGTGGAGCGTCTGCAAAGCGTGGGGGTCACGCCCTTTGCCACCCATTTTCAGGAGACCTGGTATACCGGTAACATCCTGATGCAGTTCGCCATCGGGGAGGTCTTTGCGCATACCCCGGACTGGGGGAACCGGCTGCGGGCGGGGGAGGTTTCCTTTGCCACTTCCCCTTACCGGCTGTGCTGTGAGCAGGTGCTGTACCAATACCAGCATTCCTGGCCGGATGTGCTCCAGGTGGCCCAGGGGGAGAGCGACCTGCGCTTTGCCGACGAGGAGGCCGCCATGTACCTGACGGGTACCTGGTCCATGCAGACCTTGCAGTCCGTGGCGCCCTTCCGCAAGCTGGGCATCTTTCCCTATCCCACCCGGGAGGGGGGCGCGAAGCTCATCAGCGAGCCCAACATCACCTTCATGAAAAGCGCCTCCACCCAGCATGACGCCCTGATCAACGAAATCCTTGGGATGATTTTTACCGATGAGGAGTTAGCCCAAACCCTTTGCGCCTTTACCCAAACGGATACGACTTTGGCCCGGGTGCAAGCAGGCTCCCTGTCCATGCTCCGGGAGGACATTGAGAAATACCGCGCCCAGGAGAGGATCATTAGCGCGGCGGTGGGCAACAACCAGCTGATCTGGGCCTTCCAGTACGACTGCGCCCAAAGCCTGATGGATTACCTCCAGGGTAAGGCCCCGCTGGATACGGTGCTCAGTGGCTGGGATGCCCTGCGCCAGGAGAGCAGCCTGGGCCGGTAATGTACAAATATGTCCAAGAAAAGTTTCCAAAGCAGTCCTATTCTCTTTTTTGATCTGTCCGTACAATAAGGGCAGAAAGAGAGCGGTAGCTCTTATCAAATCAGAGGAGGAACCGGGAATGAAGAAGTTCGTATCCCTGCTGCTGGCGCTTGTGTTGGCGCTATCCCTTTTCTCATTCGCCCTGGCGGAGGAAACCGTCACCCTTCGCGTCCTGGCGGGACAATCCACCACCGACGCGGGCATTGAGGACATGATCGACGCGGCCCTGGCGGACAAGTAACCCACCATCAAGCTGGAATGGGAATGCGTGGACTGGGGCAATGACTTCCAGCCCAAAATGCAGGTGTACATGCAGTCCGGCCTGCCGGACATCATGATCGGCAAGGCGCAGGACGTGAGCACCTACGGCGGGCTGGGCCTCTTGGCGGATTTGACCGGGAAGCCCTACATGGACGCCGTGCTGGACGCCGCCAAGACCGGCGTGACCCTGGCCGAC
>JARKQO010000515.1 GCA_029974855.1 Eubacteriales bacterium | reverse complement strand
CAGTGGACCGGGGAATTTTACAAAAGCATGGGCCTGGTGCGCCAGGAACAATAAGCGTCATTCTTGTTATGAAGGAGAGAATCAATGGAAATTCAGAATGTGGAGGAGCTTGCAAAAGAGTTTATTTGGCAGGATTCTGTGGGCCTCATGACAAAGTCGCTG
Organism: Eubacteriales bacterium; assembly: GCA_029974855.1. The sequence goes on along the minus strand of JARKQO010000515.1, from coordinate 4,706 downwards.
GGCGCCGCGGGAGGCAGCCAGAAGATTTACGTGAACATGGATTATGTTCCGCCAAAGGCATATAGCACGAAATACCACAGCCATTCCCAGCAGGAGGAGTTCTTCATGATTCTTTCCGGAACGGGGACCTTGCGCTTGCAAGGCAGGGAATGGACGGTCCATCCGGGGGATTTCTTTGCAAAGCCGGCGGCCCAAAGCATTGCCCATACCTTTTATAACTCCGGCAATGAAATGCTGGTGATTCTGGATGTGGGGACAAATGAGCAGGAGGATACCTGCTACTATCCGGACGAGGATGTATATATGCAAAAATCAAATGGACAGCGCCGCGTTTTTCGGGGTTCGGACGACGATTCGTTGTGGACGTCGGAGCCTAACCATGGCGCATGATAAAAGGCTGATCCATTGAAATTTACCGTTGTACAACGCAAAACGGATTGCCGTCCGGATCGTGCAGCACACATAATCCGCGTTAGGGGGATAACGCCAGTGGGCTTTGGTTGCGCCAAGAGCCATCAGTCTTTCTACCTCTTCCTTTTGGTTGTCCGCAAACAAATCTATATGATGTCTTTTGGCCTTCTCCGAAGTAACCAGGTTTAAGGACATCTGTATGCCATCACCGTTCTTGGGAATTAAAATTGCCCAATCCTCCGATGCCGGGTACTTTAACTGGTACTCCAGCGCGCTGCTCCAAAATTCTATCGCCCGCTGAATATTTTTAACTCCCCAAACGATGGACCCAATTTCCATATCCCTTTTCTCCTCCTAAGCGCTGATCTGCCGCCCCCACAGCGGAAAATCCGCCAATCCCTAGGCCCGCTGTTCCCGGGTGATGGGCAGCCTCACGGAAAAGGTGGTGCCCACCCCCTCCTTGCTGCGCACATGGAGCCTGCCCCCATGGGCCACCACGATGATCCGGGCGATGGACAGGCCCAGGCCGTGGCCGCTGGACTGGGCCTTGCGGGCCTTGTCGCTGCGGTAGAAGCGGTCAAAAATCCGGGGTAGCTCCTGGGCGGAGATGCCAGTGCCGCTGTCCGTGACGGAAAGGACGCATTCCTCCCCGTCCCGGCCCATGGCCAGGCTGATCTGGCCTCCGGGAGGGGTGTATTTGATGGCGTTGTCCACCAAAATCCGCATCAGCTGCTTCAGCATGCCCTTGTCCCCGTTCACGGTGACGCTGGCTCCCAGCTTGAGCTCAAACTGATGGGCCGGGGACAGCAGCTTGGCGTCCCGGTGCACGGAGCTCATGATCTCCGTGGGGTCAAAGACCTCCATTTCCAGCATCAGGGTTTTTTTGTCGTGGCGGGCCAAGAACAGCAGCCGCTCCACCAGCTCCTTCATGGCGGTGGTCTCCGGGGAAATGGCGGCGATGCCCTCGTCCAGCACCTCCTTGTCCGTCTTGCCCCACCGCTCCAGCATGCTGGCATAGCCCTGGATCACCGCGATGGGGGTGCGCAGCTCATGGGACGCGTCGCTGACGAACTGCTTTTGGCTGTTGTAGCTCCGCTCAATCCGGTCCAGCATCAGGTTGATCACCGTGGCCAGGTCCTTCAGCTCGTTCTTGGTGCCCTCGATGCTGATCCGGTCGCTTAAATTATTGGCGCTCAGGGCCGCCGCCGCGTCCGCCATGTCGGAGATGGGCTTTAATACCTTCCGGTTCAGGCGGTTGCGGTGCCGCAGAAAATACACCATCCGGTACAGATCGCAGCAGACCAGGGCCCAGAACACCAAGGTATACACATACAGCCAATTCCCCAAAGGGAACACCGCCACCAAGGGGCCCTGAAGGGTGTCCGCGTAAAGGGACACGCTGGGATTGTGCCTTTCAAAGCCCCGGGAAAAGGCCAGGGCCAGCTTTGGGCCCCATCCCTGTAGGCCGCCGGGCAAAGGCTCCCGCAGCAAATAGGCCTCGTCGATCCCCAGGCTGGCCAGCTGCTGGGGAGAATAGCGCTCCTCCAAAGCCGGGGGCGTCTCCGCCAGGGCGTCGATGACCCGGGTCACCCGGGGGACCTCCGCCACCGCCAGCGTGGCCGTAAGAACCAGCAGCACCGGCACCGTGGTACGCAAAAGCTGCCCCCCGTAATGGAGGGCGATACGAAGGGTGAGGGAGAAGCGCAAATTGCTCAGCAGCTTGGAAAACCCATAGCGCATATGGAAGCCCAGGGGGGCGCCCCCCTCCCTGCGCCAGGGCTTCCGGGGCCGCACAAAGGCCGCCTCCCCGTCCCCTTCGACCCAAGCCTCCTGGCCGCGCCCCTGGCGGCGTTTCTTTCCCTTACTCATAACGGAACATATACCCCACTGCCCGGATGGTGTGAATGGTTTTCACCCCGAAGCGGTCGTCGATTTTCTGGCGCAGATAGCGGATGTACACGTCCACGATGTTGGTGTCCCCGGCGAACTCATAGCCCCATACATGGCTCAGCAGCTCGTCCCGGGTGATGGCGTTGTTCTCGTGCTGCCAGAGGTAGTGCAGCAGGTCAAACTCCTTCTTGGTCAAGGCGATGGGCTCATCCCCGAATTTGGCGCTGTAGTTGGCGGGCTCCAGCCGCAGCTTCCCGGCCGTCAGGGCCCCGTTGCCGGAGGCGGCGTTGGTCCTGTGCTTTTTCAGGGAAACGCGAATTCGGGCCAGCAGCTCCTCGATGGCGAAGGGCTTGGTCATATAGTCATCCGCGCCCATGTCCAGCCCCATCACCTTGTCGCTGACGTCGTCCTTGGCGGTGAGCATGATGATGGGGAGATCGCTGGTCTGGCGTAGCCTGCGGCACACCTCGATGCCGCTTAGCTCCGGAAGCATCAAATCCAGAATCAGCAAATCCGGCTGCCAGCTTTCGCACAGGGCCAGCCCGGTCCTGCCGTCATGGGCCACCTGGACCTCGTAGCCCTCGTGCTGTAATTCCAGGGTCACAAACCGGGCGATCTTCACTTCGTCTTCCACGATCAAAATCTTGCTCATGGTACTCTCCTTATGCCGCAGGCGTTGCATCCCCAGTATAGCAGAAGGCCCCCCGCCCTACAAGGCCATACCCGTGGCGGATAATCCCGCCACGGGTATCATGCTGCCACGGGTCAGCGGATGTCCGCCTCGTGGAAGCCGTCCCGACCTTCCTTCACCTCCACGCTGCCCCCGTCCGGGAACTGCACGTTCACCGGGGTGGTGCCGCTGGGGGCGCTGTCCCCCACGGGGGGCTCGGGGTTGCGGGGGCTTTCGGTCCCCTCCTTGTCCATGAAGCCCATGTCCCTGGCCACGTGGAAGGCGGTGTTCTTGATGTTGGAGGAGGCGCTGCGCACCATGGTCTCCAGGTTATCCTGGGAAAAGTCCCGGCTGTTGCGGTCCACGGAGAAGCGGTATCCCAGCGCCAGGGCCGCGATGCCGCCCACCACCAGCACCCAGAAGGCGGTCAGCGCCGTGAAGAGCACAAACAGCACGGAAAGGTTCAAAATCGTCACATTGCCCTTGGTGATCTTCACCCGCATCCGGTACAGGCTGTTGAAAACATGCCCGGTCTTGCTTCCCTTGGCCCCCGCATCCCGCCTGCCGCCGTCCCGCAGCTTTCCGTTCTTCTCCAAATCCACCAGGGCCCGGGCCAGGCTGCCGTTGTGGTAATCCAGCAAATTCACCGCTTCCTCGTAGGAAATGCCGCTCTTTTGCCGCAGAATCTCGATATCCTCCACCGTATATTGTGCCATATGGTTTTCCTCCTTTAGGGTCTGGTAAGTTCTGTTGACAGCGTTATCATATCACCTGTCCGCATAAAATGCTTGAGTTTTGGGTAATAGCTCCATGAGAAAATGATGAGAATACGCTCTGTTTTCCATGGGCCCAGGAGATGGCCCTCCACCGGTCGTTGACGATCGTGGAAGATTTTGGTATCATATTCTCAGCGCCCGGTCCAGTACCCACAGCGCGGTGAAGGAGGGTTTCCCATGGCTTTTTGGATCGTAACGGACGCCTGTTGTGACCTGCCCGCAACTTATATAAAAAAGCAGCGGAACTTTCTGGTGGCCCCCATGTCCTACCAAATAGACGGGGACGTGAAGCAGATCGATCCCCTGGACCCCAACCCGGAGCAAACCGCCCGCGCCTTCTACCAAAAGCTGGAGGATGGCTCCAACGCCACCACCTTCCAGGTGACCCACCAAAACTGGATGGACTTGCTCAGCCCTGTATGCCAGCAAGGGGACGACGTGTTGGTGCTGGCCTTCTCCAGCGGGCTCAGCGGCACCTGCGCTTCCGCTATCACAGCGGTGGCGGAGTTGCGGGAGAAATACCCCGCCCAAAAAATCCTGGTGGTGGATTCCCTGTGCGCCAGCCTGGGGGAGGGGCTGTTTGTGCACCTGACCCTGGCCCAGCGGGACAGCGGCAAGGGCATCGAGGAGTGCCACCGCTTTGCCCTGGACCTGGTTCCCCGGCTGATCCACTGGTTCACTGTGGACGATCTGCACTTCCTGCGCCGGGGCGGCCGGGTATCCGCCACCAGCGCGTACTTGGGCAGCATCCTGAAAATCAAGCCCGTGCTGAACGTGGACCCCAAGGGCAAGCTGATCCCCAGGGAGAAGGTGCAGGGCCGCAAGCGCAGCCTGCGCTCGCTGTTTGAAAAGGTGCGGGAATACGCCTTCGAGCCGGAAAAGCAGACCATGTTCATCAGCCACGGGGATTGCCAGGAGGACGCCCAATGGCTGGCGGACAAGCTGAAGGCCGAGCTCCA
>JARKQO010000494.1 GCA_029974855.1 Eubacteriales bacterium | reverse complement strand
CGGGCCGCTGGGGCCAGCTGCGGGGCAGCGCCCTGTACAACGGGGGCCGGGTTGACTCCTACACCCTCATCGGCGCAGTCGTTGGGGCCGTGGGCTCGGCGGTCACCCTTTCCGGGCCGTTCCGGGGCGCTGTGCAACTGGCAGCCGGGGTGTTTATGGTCATCATGGGGCTGAACCTGCTGGGGCTGTTTCCCTGGCTGCGGAGGCTCACCCCCAGGCTGCCCCGCTTTCTCACCGGGCGGCTGGACGCCCAACGGGCGGGCAAGGGCCCCTTCATCGTGGGCCTGCTCAACGGCCTGATGCCCTGCGGACCGCTCCAGGCCATGCAGCTGTACGCCCTTTCCACCGGCTCGCCCCTGGGAGGGGCCCTGTCCATGCTGCTGTTCAGCCTGGGTACCGTGCCGCTGATGTTTGGCCTGGGGGCTCTGAGCTCGATGCTGACCAAGAAGTTCACCCACCGGATGCTGGCCGTCAGCGCGGTGCTGGTGGTGGTGCTGGGGGTGTCCATGTTCCAAAGCGGCATAAGCCTGTCTAGCCTGGCCGCGCCCAAGGCGTCCCTTTCCGCCGCTTTGCCGGAGGCGACCCCGGAAGCGGCTTTAGAGGCTGTCCCAGAGTTGGCATCCACTACGGCCCCGGAGGCGGATGCCAAGGCGGCCCCGAACCCGATTGCAAAAGCCCCCGCCATCCAGGAGGTCACCTCCAAGGTCGGCCCCAGGGGGTATGAGTCCATTACCGTGAAGGCCGGCGTGCCGGTGAAATGGACCCTCCAGGCCGACGCCAAAAGCTTGAACGGCTGCAACTACGCCATCGTCATCCCGGCCCTGGAGCTGTCCTTGACGCTGGAGCCCGGGGACAACGTGCTGGAGTTTACGCCCCAGAAAAGCGGTGTGATCCCCTTTAGCTGCTGGATGGGCATGATTCGCAGCCAGATTATCGTGGAAGACTAAGGCTGAAACCCATTTCCCTTGAAAGATAGGCTTCCAAAGGGTACAATCAAAGGGAAGGTATCCCGGGGCAATCCCTTGGAGGGATTGCCCCGATTTCCGGGAGGGGCCCCATGAGCGAGAGGAAAAAGGGCGTTTTGGTGGTGGACGATGAGCCCAAGATTGTGGAGGTCATCGCCCGATTTCTGGAAAGCAGGGGGTTTTTGGTCCATACGGCTGCCTCCGGGGAGGAGGCGTTGCGCATTTTCCAGCGGGAGGAGCTTGCCCTAGTCCTGCTGGATTTGATGCTGCCGGGCCTCTCCGGGGAGGAGGTATGCGCCCGCATTCGCCAGTCCTCCGCCACACCCCTCATCATGCTCACGGCCAAAACCCTGGAGGCGGACCAGCTTCGGGGGCTCCAGCTGGGGGCGGACGACTACATTGTGAAGCCCTTCAGCCTGGCGCTGCTGGGAGCCCGGGTGGACGCGGTGCTGCGCCGGGCCGGGGACGCCTTGGTGGCCCCGGGCCAGAAGCGCTCCTTTCAAAACGGCGATCTGGTGGTGGACCTGGCCGGCTGGGAGGTTACCAAGGGCGGTCAGGCCATCAGCCTGACCCCCAACGAGTTCAAAATTCTGGTCACCCTCATGAAGCACCCCAACAAGGTGTTCACCCGGGAGGAGCTGATCGCCCTGGCTTTGGGGGATGATTTTGACGGCTATGAGCGGGCCGTGGACGGCCATGTGAAGAACATCCGCCAAAAGCTGGAAACCGATCCCAAAAACCCGGTCTACATCCGCACCGTGCACGGTGTGGGCTACAAGTTTGGAGGCGAGGGCGGATGAAAAGGCCTTGGAGCCTGAAAACCAAGCTCACCGGGGCCATGATCGCCATCGTGCTGCTGACGGTGGCGCTGATCAGCCTTACGGCCAACGTGGTCATCGGGGGGCAGTTCAAAGCCTATCTCTCCCGGCAGCAACGGGCCCATGCCCAAAGCATCGCCGCCAATGTGGGTTCCCAATACGACGGGGAACGGTGGGACATGGACTCCATCCACGGCATCGGCATGTACGCCCTGTCCCAGGGCTACATCGTGAAGGCATACGACGGGGAAAACCGGGTACTTTGGGACGCGGAGGCCTGCGACATGCACTCCTGCATGCGGGTGATGGGCCAGATCACCGCCCGGATGAAAAGCCAGTCCCCCCAGGGGCAGTTCACCTGGGAGGACATTCCCATGGTCCGGGAGGGCAGCCCCATCGGCTATGTGAGCGTTCATTCCTACGGGCCTTACTTTCTCAGCGAGGAGGACGCTTCTTTTTTGGGCACCCTCAACGCCATTTTGTATTCCATTGGGGCTTTGGCGCTGCTGCTGTCTGCCCTGGCGGGCATCCTGTGGGCCCGGCGGCTCTCCCGGCCCATTCACAGCGCCGCCTTGGCAGTAGAGCAAATCGCGGGAGGGCAGTATACCGCCCTCATGGAGGAAACCACAGGCACCCGGGA
>JARKQO010000477.1 GCA_029974855.1 Eubacteriales bacterium | reverse complement strand
GTATTCTCCTTTGCGGGCCGTCCTCAGCTTCGCCCCGGGCAAGGTGAGCTACGAGCAGCTGGCGGGACTGGTGGAGATGATCAACCGGGAGTGACCAGGGGGCTTCGCCCCCTGGACCCCCACCAGGGCCTGAGGGTTCAGCTTTATCGTCGCGCCGGGCGCTGCCGCACCCGCCACGCGTAAAGCTTCCCGCTGCGGGTCGCTAGCCCTGCGGGCTGTGCCCACTGGGCACACGATTCCCTCCGCGCCCTGGACCCGCAAATTATGCTCCCTCTGAGGAGGGAGCTGTCGGCCGCAGGCCGACTGAGGGAGAGATAGGTGCTCCTATCTCTCCCCCCTCCCCTACAGCCTGTGCATCAACTCCCGGTTGGCCGGGTACAACTCCTGAAACACCCCGTAATAGGGCTCGTATGAGGCATGGACATCAGCGTCCGGCTCATACCGGGCCCCTATTTTGATCACCTCCCGCAGGGCGGCAAAATCCTTATAGCGGCCCACGGCGATGGCGGCCATCAGCGCGTCCCCATAGGACGCTCCGATGTTCACCGCCGGCACGGCCACGGCCTGGCCCGTCACGTCCGCCATGGTTTGAATCCATAAGGGGTTCTTGGTTCCGCCCCCCACAGCCAGCAGCCGCTTTGGCAAAACATCGTGCTCTTTGAGAATATCCAAATGCTGCCGCAGGCTGTAGGCGGTGGCTTCCAGGCACGCCCGGTAGAGATGGGCCCGGGTATGATGCAGCCCCAGGCCAAAGAACATGCCCTTGGCCTTGGGATCGTCCAAAGGGCTCCGCTCCCCCGCGAAATAGGGCAGCGCCACCAGCCCGTCACAGCCGGGGGGCACCCGCCGCCCATCGGCCATCATGGCCTCAAAGGCGTTTTGGCCCCCGGCGTCCGCCGCTGCCCCGTAGTCCGCGAAAAGGTTGTCCCGCAGCCAGCGGGTCAGGGTTCCCGCGTTGTTGGTGGCCCCCTGGATGCTGTGCATCCCCGGAATCACGTACCCGCTGCTCCACATGCGCCGGTCCTTCACCGGCCGGTCCGTCAGGCAGATCAGGTACATGCTGGAGCCCAGCATCACCATCATGTCCCCCTGGCTCAGCACCCCGCTGCTGAGGGCCTCCGCGGCCGCGTCGTCGGTTCCGGTGGTCACGGGGGTCCCTGGGGCAAGGCCCGTGGCCTCGGCGGCCTCCAGCGTCACCCTTCCCACAATCTCGGTGGTTTGGCGCACCTCCGCCACCTGGTCCTCCCGGAAGAAGGAGCCCACCATGTCCCGCCGGAAGGCCCCGGCCTCGTCGTAAATGGGGAAAAAGCAGGTCTGGGCCAAAAAGGCGTCCACCACATACCGCCCCGTCAGCTTGGCGGTAATGTAGGTGGAGCCTGTGCAAAACTTATGGGTCTTGGCGAAAATTTCCGGCTCGTGGTTTTTGATCCACAGCAGCTTCCCGATGGCGTCCTCGGAGCCAAACAGCGAGCCCCGCATAGCCAGCAGGGCTTCTTCCCCGTAATATCGGTTCAGGCCGTCCAGCTCCTGTCGGCTCCGGGCGTCGATGCCGTAGAGTATCGCCTTGCGCAAGGGGCGGCAGGCTTCGTCCACAGGCACGCAGTCCGCCCCCAAGGTGCTGGCCCCCACGGCGGCAATGGCCCCGGGCGCAACGCCGCTTTTTTGCAGCAGCTCCTTGGAAATCGCGCAGAAATCATGCCACCACACCTGTTCCGCGTCGTGCTCATAATAGCCGGGCTGGGGCGTTTCCATCCCGTGTTTTTGGGTGGAGGTTGCCAGCACCTCCCCAGCCCCGTTGATCACAACGCCCTTGCTCTCGTAGGTGCCGATATCGATGCCCATGAAATATTCCATATCCACAGCCTCCCCAGGATCACAGGGTTTTGCGGTACTCCTTCACAACGTCCATAAATTCCTTCACCCGGCGGTATTCCGTGAAATTCCTGAACCTGCCGTCCACCTTGAAGGCGGTGCCCACAAAGGCCCCGTCCGCGATGGCCAGCATCTGCCGCACATTGTCCATGTTGCAGCCCGTGTTCCAGAACACCGCCGTGTCCCCGGTGACGGTTTTCACGTCCTCAATCCAGTCCGCCTTGGGCTGGCTGCCCGCCTGGCTGCCGGAGATGCAGATGCCGTCCGGCTCGCATTTGAAGATCATGGACCTGGCGATGTCCTTCCAGTCCCGGTCGTTCAGGTACGCGTCCGCCTCGGAGTTGAGGAAATAAAACATGCGCAAATCGTTCCGGCGCAGCGCGGCCCGGCGGCGCAGGGTTGCGGAGATGTCCGTGTTCAGCACCCCGCCCTCCCCCACGAAAGCGCCGGTGAACTGCTCCCGCACAAAGCCCGCGTCCACCGCCGCCGCCAGGTCGATGACGTGGTAGGGGTCCATCAGCAAATCCACCCCGTAGGGCACCTGGATCTCCCCCATCAGTTCCCCGATGACCCGGGCCATGGCCGAGGAGGTCACATGGTCCGCGGCGTACTGGTAGGGCAGGCTGAACTCGTTGGAAAACAGAATGGCGTCCACCCCGCCCTTTTGAAGGTTCTCCAGGTCCTGGGCCGCCTGGCGCACCACCTGCCTCATGGCGCCGTTGTCCGGCCAGCGGGGGTCCCCCGGCAGGGCGCTCAGGTGCAGCAGCGCGATGATGGGTTTTTTGATGCTCATGACGTCTTGCTTTGGCATGGTATCCACTCCTTGCTGTGCTATGGCGCGGGAAAGCTCACCCCAGGCCTTCCTTGGGCAGGTACGCGGGCGGCGGCCCTTTGGCTGATATGGCGATGGGCACCCCCAGGCCGGCGAAATGCCGCTGGTACTTCAAAGGCATTCCCTCGTCGGACAGCACCAAATCCGCGCTGCCACGGGGAGCGAGGCTGGTAAAGGAGGTAACGCCGAATTTCTCGCTGCCCAGCACAAACACCACGGTGTCCGCCACCTTGCGCACCGCCTCGTACACCCCCCGCTCGTAGGTGGAGGAGCAGGAAAACCCGGCCTCGTACTCCGCCCCGGAAGCGCCGAAAAAGGCCAGCTTCACCCGCAGGTTCCGCATGGACTGCAAAAACACGTCCCCGGCCAGAAAGTGGCGGTCATATCCGCTGAGGGTGCCCCCGGTGAGGCACACGTCGGCGTTGTGGTTCTGGGTCAGAATGGCCGCCGCCAGAATGCTGTTGGTGACCACGTTGACCTTCCGGTCCTTCAAAGCGTCGGCGATGGCTGCGCAGGTATCCCCGCAGCCCAGGAAGATCCATTCCCGCTCGGGAATGATCTCCAGGGCCAGCTGGGCAATGTGGATTTTATCGGCGGAGAATTCCGTGATCTCCCGGCGCAGCATGGAGCGGGGAAAGAAGGTGCTTTCCACGCTGTCCTTCAGCTTGGCCCCCCCGTGCATGCGCTCCAGCTTGCCCTGCTGCTCCATTTCGTCCAAATCGTTGCGAACCGTCACCTCGGAGACAGAAAAGCGCTTTGCCAATTCGCTTACATACACTTCCCCCTGGGCGATGATCAGCTCCTGGGTCCGCAGTATGCGCTCTTTTTTTCGCATGGCCGCCACCTCCACCCTGATGCCCTTATTATGGCACGCAACCCCCGGGAATGTCAAGGCAAACGCAAATCATTCTCAAGGATTCCGAATGGTTTGGGGCTGGCAATATCCCGGAGCAATAGGGATATCCGTTGTATTTTCTCAACAAATCAGGCATATGGCATCCAAAAGGACCCGGGGCCGCAATCGAAAGAAACGAAAGTATGGTAAATATCATATTTGCTTTTTCACCCGGATGTGCTATACTGGTCCAAAGTCAGCGGGATTGTGCGTTTGATTTCATTCCACCAGTGGACCCCAGCCGCGCCCAGGATTGGAGGGACAAGGTTCGCGGCGTTGGCGCACCCCATTTTACGGGACCCCGCGGGGCAGGCAGCCTCCGCACCACAATAAAAAGGAGGAATATCCATGAAGCAGCTACTGAACAAAAAGCTATGGGCCTTGCTATTGGCGCTGACCCTGGTGGGCGGTTTGCTGACAGCTTTTGCCGGGGAGGCGGCCGGCCCGTACAAAATCGCCACCGTGGTCAAGGATAGCTCCGATCCCTGGTTCATCCGCATGGAGGAGGGCGTGGCCCGCTTTGCCAAGGATACCGGCCACACGGCCTATCAAAAAGGCCCCTCCAGCACCGACTCCGCCCAGCAGATTCAGGTGCTGGAAGAGCTGGTGGCCCAAAACATCGACGCCCTGTGCGTGGTGCCCATCGACCCCGGCGCCTGCGAGCCGGTGCTGAAAAAGGCCATGGACAAGGGCATCGTGGTGATCACCCACGAGGCCACCACCCAGCAGAACATGGATTACAACATCGAAGCCTTTGACAACGTGGGCTACGGCGCTTACATGATGGACGAGCTGGCCGCCGCCATGGGCGAAGAGGGCAAGTTCATATGCATGGTTTCGTACCTGACCAACGCCTCCCACAACGAATGGGCGGACAGCGCCATCGCCCGGGCCAAGGAAAAGTATCCCAAGCTGGAGCTCATCGAGGAGAACCGGGTGGAAACGGAGGACAGCCTGGAGGTGGCCTATGAGCGGGCCAAGGAGCTGCTGAAGAAATACCCGGATTTGAAGGGCTTCCTGGGCACCTCCAGCAACGACGCCCCGGGGGCCGGCAAGGCCATTGAAGAGCTTGGCCTGGTTGGAAAATGCTTCTCCGCCGGCACCTCCGTCACCTCTGTGGCGGCCCCCTATCTGGAGACCGGCGCCACCAGCGCCGTCACCTGCTGGGATCCCGCCGAGGCCGGCTATGCCATGAACGCGCTGGCCCAGATGATCCTGGACGGCCGCAAGGACGAGATCGTCTCCGGGCTGAGCCTGGGGGTGCCGGGCTTCGAGTCCCTGAATGTGGACGGCAAGCTCATCAACGGCCAGGGCTGGATCGTCTTCACC